>JAABRC010000001.1 GCA_011391115.1 Candidatus Egaibacter danicus
CGCCCGTTCCATGGCATCGACCAAACCCCGAACTTCCTTGAGTTGCGGTGCGGTGATGTGGAGCGCCAGCCTTCGGCCCACCAGTTCATCCATGGCGGCGCGCAGGTCAAAAATTTCAACCGCTTCGTCAATCGGGATGTCGCGCACGAAGACGCCGCGGTTTTTCTCGGTGCGCACCAGACCGGCTTCGTCCAGCATGCGGAAGGCTTCGCGCACCGGTCCGCGTGACACGCCCATTTGCTGCGCCAGCTTGGCCTCAATCAGCTTGCTGCCGGGCGCGTGTTCGCCAGCGAGGATGGCGCGCTCTATCTCCTGCTGAACCACCATGGTGAGCGAATTGCTCTGCAGCATGGCGATGGTGGGGTGAAGGGCGGCATTCATGAGCGCTATTGAAGCACAGTCGCTAAAATTGTCAACAATTGGCAAAAAACAATTGACATAAATAAGCATGCGACGTCAAATGTTTGACCAACCCAACGCCGGAGTCATCATGGCCAGCAATTCAAAGACCAGCTCAAAACCGCATCCAGCCGTCACGGCGATTCAGAAGTCTGGCGCGCCCAAGGTGAAGGTGGCGGTCAGCGATATTGATGGTGTCCTGCGCGGTAAATACCTGCACCGGGACAAGTTTCTGGGTGCAGCAGAGCCCTACCCCGGTGGCGGTTTCGGCTTTTGTGACGTGGTGCTGGGCTGGGACATGATGGACAACACCTATGACAACACCACGGCAACCGGCTGGCAACACGGTTTCCCCGATGCGCTGGCCCGGCTGGACCTGAACACCGCGCGCCATGTGCCGTGGGACAACGGCGTGCCGTTTTTTCTGGGCGAATTTGTCAATGCCGATGGCACGCCCCATGCGCAGTGCCCACGCCAAGCCCTGAAGCGGGTGCTCAAGCGTGCGGAGAAGATGGGCTTCAAGGTCATGACCGGCATGGAGTTTGAGTGGTACAACTTTCTGGAAACGCCACAAAGCTGGGCCGCCAAAAAAGGCGTGGCGCCCGAGCCATTGACGCCAGGCATGTTTGGCTACTCGCTGCTGCGGGTCAACCAGAACCGCGAATTTTTCAACGCCATCATGGATGACATGCTGGCGTTTGGCGTGCCCGTAGAAGGTCTGCACACCGAGACGGGCCCCGGAGTCTATGAGGCGGCCATCGGGTTCAGCGAAGCGCTGGAGCAGGCGGATCGCGCGGTGTTGTTCAAGACCGGCACCAAGGAAATCGGTGCACGGTTTGGCATCATGCCCAGCTTCATGGCCAAGCCGCACCAGCCGCTGCCGGGTTGCAGCGGGCACATTCATCAGAGTTTGTCCGATGGCAAAACCAATCTGTTTTACGACGCGAAGAACCCGCGCAAGATGAGCAAGCTGTTTGAAAGCTATCTCGCGGGTCAGGTAGCCTGCATGATGGAATTCGCGCCGATGATCTGGCCCACCATCAACAGCTACAAGCGCCTGGTGGATGGTTTCTGGGCACCCGTCAAACCCACCTGGGGTATGGACAACCGCACCGCCAGCTTCCGCGTGATTGCCGGCAGCCCCAAAGCCACCCGGCTGGAGACACGTTGCCCCGGCGCCGATGTGAACCCGTATCTGGCCATGGCTGCTGTCATTGCGGCGGGCCTGGACGGTGTTGAAAAAGGCCTGAAACTGACAGCGCCACCCATCACCGGTACCAATGTGGGCGCTGAGCACATCCCCCGTGCGCCACGCACATTGATTGAGACCACCCGCAATTTCCAGAAATCATCCATCGCCCGCGACTGGCTGGGCGACGGCTTCGTTGACCACTTCGCTGCCACCCGCGACTGGGAATGGCGGCAGTGGCTGGACGGTGTGACCGACTGGGAAATGAAACGTTACTTTGAAATTATTTAAATACCCTTGATAGAGCCACGCAAATGACCACGACCAATTTCTCTTTCCCCACCCCGATCAAGTTTGGCGCTGGTGCTCGCAAACTCGTTGCCGCCCATTTGCTGGAGGTGGGTTGCAAACGCCCGCTCATCGTGACGGACAAAGCACTGGGTGCGTTGCCCGTTCTGGCCGAATTCAAAAGCCATCTGGCTGGTCTGGATGTAGCCGTGTTCAGCGGCGTGTTTGGCAACCCCACCTGCAGCCAGGTGATGGATGGTGCCGCGGCCTACAAAGCGCACAAGGCAGACTGCATCATCGGTTTCGGTGGCGGTGCGGCACTGGACGTGGCCAAGGTGGTGGGCGTAGCGGCCACGCATGAGGGCGACATTCTGGAATACGTGTGGGATCACCCCAAGGTGCGCCCCATCAAGAATGAGTTGCCCTATTTCGTGGCTTTGCCCACGACCTCGGGAACCGGCTCCGAAGTGGGCCGTTCCAGCGTGGTGAGTGAGAACGACACGCACCTCAAGCGCGTGGTGTTCAGCCCGAAAATTCTGGCCAAGGTGGTATTTGCCGACCCGGAGCTGACGTTTGGCCTGCCCGCTCATGTGACGGCAGCCACCGGCATGGACGCGCTAACCCACAACATCGAGAGCTATTTGTCTCCCGCCTATCACCCACTGTGTGACGGCATCGCGCTGGAAGGTACGCGCATCGCCGCTGCCGCGTTGCTGACGGCCGTGAAAGAACCCAACAATTTGCAGGCGCGCAGCGACATGATGATGGCGTCGATGATGGGCGCGATTGCGTTCCAGAAAGACCTGGGCGCCGTGCATTCCTGTGCACACGCACTGGGCGCGGTTTGCGATTTGCACCACGGCCTGGCCAATGCGCTGATGATCGACACCGTGATGGCGTGGAACTATGAAACCGTGCCAGAGAAATTTGACGAACTGGCCCACGTGTGCAAGGTCCCTGGCGGTGGCAAGGCTTTTGTGGCTTGGCTGCAGCAGCTCAAAACCAGCGTCGGTATCACCGGGCGGCTGGGAGCACACGGCGTAAAGCCCGAGCACATTCCCCGTCTGGTGGAAATTGCCACAGCTGACATCTGCCACCAGACCAATCCGCGCCCCTGCAAGGCGGCAGACTTTGAGGCGCTGTTCAAGGCGGCGATGTAAGCCATGGACCGATTGAAGATTGGTATCAGCGCGTGCTATCTATACCCTGACCCTGCCCGCGCGGCATTTGCCAAGAAGACACTGAACTACGTCGAGCAGTCGGTGCCGCATTGGGTCATGTCTGGAGGTGCGTTGCCGGTCATGATTCTGCCCACCACAGGCGAGACCGCGCGCGGCGATGTGACGCTGGATGACTATGCCGCATGGCTGGATGGCTTGGTGCTGCACGGCGGCGCTGACCTGTGGCCTGGCAGCTATGGTGAACAGCCTATTGATTCGCGCTGGCAGGGCGACCGCTTGCGCGACGAGTATGAGATGGCGCTCGTCAAGGCGTTCGTAGCCGCTGGAAAGCCGGTGTTTGGCATCTGCCGCGGGTTGCAGCTGATCAACGCCACGTTTGGTGGCACGCTGGTGCAAGACATTCCCACGCAGCGCCCCACCGCGCTGGAACACCGCAACGCCGACCGTTACGACCGCAACTTCCACACTCTGGAACTGGTACCCGATACCCGGCTCAGCGAGTTGCTGGCCAACACCAGCAGTTACAAGATCAATAGCGTTCACCACCAATGCATCAAGGATCTGGCGAGCGGCTTTGCCATCGAAGCGCGCTGCCCGGATGATGGAACCATTGAGGCCATTCGCCACACCGGTGATGCCTGGATCGCTGCCGTGCAGTGGCACCCGGAGTTCCATGGCCCCGAACACGGGACGCTGGACGACACCCCTGTGCTTCTCGATTTTCTGGCCGCCGCGAAAACCGCCAGAACTCAGACAGCCTGAACTGAAACGGAATAACACAATGCCCCAACTTGCCATCCACAATCCTGCCAACGATACCCTGATTACGTCATTGCCTGCTGACGATGCTGCATCGGTTGCCGCCAAGGCCGCCCGCGCCCGTGCTGCGCAACCGGCATGGGCTGCTGTGCCGCTGGCGCAGCGCAAAGCCTGCATCGAGAAATTTCGAGCGGGTGTCGTGCGTGATCTGGAGTCGCTGGCCGTCACCATGACGCGTGAGACTGGTAAACCCATCAAGATGTCACGCAACGAACTCAACGGCTTGTTGGGACGCATCGACTTTTTCCTCAAGGAGGCGGACGACACGCTGGCTACAGAAACGGTATTCAGCGACGGGGGCATGACCGAGCAGATCCAGCACACACCGCTGGGTGTGGTGGCCAATATCTCAGCCTGGAATTACCCCTGGTTTGTAGGCTGCAATGTCATCCTGCCTGCGCTGCTGACCGGCAACACCGTGCTGTACAAGCCCTCCGAATACGCCACCATGACCGGGCTGGAAATCACCCGTCTGGTTCACGAGGCCGGTGTGCCGCAAGACGCCATGATCTGCCTGGTGGGGGGAGGAGCCGTGGGCGCCGCCTTGCTGGAGCAAAAGGTGGATGGCGTGTTTTTCACCGGCTCCTACGCCACGGGCAAGCGCATTGCGCAGACAGTGGGAGACCGCTTCGTCAAGCTCCAGCTGGAGTTGGGGGGGAAAGACCCCACCTACGTTTGCGAGGATGCAGACATCCTGAACGCTGCCGAATCGCTGGCAGATGGGGCCATGTACAACACCGGGCAAAGCTGCTGTTCGGTGGAACGTGTATACGTGCACGAAAAAATTTATGACAAGTTTGTGGATGCCTTTGTCAACACGGTCAAGACATTCAAGGCGGGTGATCCGATGAGTGAAGACACCTATATTGGTGCCATTACCCGGGCGCCACAGCTGGAGGTGCTGGACGCCCAGGTCGCAGATGCCAAAGCCAAAGGCGCCAAGTTATTGACCGGTGGCACCCGTGGAGGCAGCACCGGCAACTGGTTCCAGCCTACCGTGTTTTCCAACGTCAACCACAGCATGGAGCTGATGCGTGAAGAGAGCTTCGGCCCCGTCATTGGCATCCAGAAGGTGTCTGGTGACGCCGAAGCGGTAAAACTCATGAACGACACCCGCTACGGACTCACCGCCGGCGTCTTCACGCCCGACGAGCAGCGTGCCAAAGGCCTGCTTGACCAGGTCAATGCCGGCAGTGTCTACTGGAACTGCTGTGACCGCGTCAGCCCCCGTCTGCCGTGGAGCGGCCATGGCGACTCGGGTGTTGGCCTCACGCTGTCAACCTACGGCATCCAGACGTTCACACGACCCAAAGCCTGGCACTTGCGCAAAGCGTGAAGCTGACGCTGTTCGACCTCGACCACACACTGCTGTCGGGCGACAGTGATGCGTTGTGGTGCGATTTCCTGATTGACGAAGGTGTGCTGGAGCGCCGCACCTTTGCAGCGCGCAACGCCGATATGGAGATGCGTTACAAGGCTGGCACCGTGGGCCTTGAAGAGTTCGCCAACTTTTACGTAGGAACGCTGGCTGGACGGACGCCCAAAGAATGGGAGCCACTGCGCCAGGCGTTTCTGGCTACCGCCATCGTGCCGCGTATTCCGCGCTCGGCGGTGGATCTGGTGAATCGTCATCTGGATGCAGGGGACCTGGTGGTGCTGACCACAGCCACCAACCGTTTTCTGACCGAGTTGACGGCCATTTACCTGGGAATTGGGCATTTGCTGGCGACCGATCCACGGCTGGAAGAGGGCGTGTTCACTGGTCAGACTACCGGCATCCTCAATATGCGGGAGGGCAAGGTGGCCCGGCTGCACGCCTGGCTTGCTGCCTGTGGGCACCAGCTCAAGGATATGGAGAGCGCAGCCTACAGTGACTCCATCAACGACTTGCCGTTACTGCAGGCTGTCAATTACCCTGTCGCGGTAGATCCAGACGTTTTGCTGCGCGAACAGGCGACTGCGCGAGGATGGAAGATCATGCATCTGGCGCGTTGATTTGCTATATATTTGATAGCTTATTACGTAGCATTCACGGGGGTTAAGACCCCAAATGATTGATAGCCGGGCCTAAACTTTCCTGGACGGGGCCTTGCCACGCTGGTGTGTCAGTGGCAGAAAGTGGTCAATCAGGCCGGCACCATCCTTGATCAGGAAATCCTTGAAAGCTTGCGCAACCGGTGGCAGGCGCTTGTTGTGTCGATGAACAACGTACCAGTTCAGCATCAGCGGAAAACCCTGAACGTCAAGTACCACCAGGCTTTTCGACTTCAGTTCACTGCTGATCGTATGGGCAGACAGGAAACTGATGCCCATGCCCGCCATGACGGCTTGTTTGATCGTTTCAGTACTGCGAATTTCCATTGCAATCCTGAGATCGGCGAAACGTGCACCAAAGCCCTCCTGCATCGAATGCCATGTGTCTGAGCCGCGCTCCCGCACAACGAAGGGCTCGCGTGCCAAGCGTGTGATTGGAATACGTGGTTTGCCAGCCAGGGGATGGTCGGGCGCCGCCACGATGACGTAGGGGTGAGGTGCAAATGGCTCGTTGATCGTGTCGGAGTCGGCAGGCGGGCGAACCATCACCGCCAGATCCGTCAGGTTGTCAGCCAGGCGCCCGAGCAGCTCTTCCCGGTTGTACACCGCAAAATCCAGTGTCGCGCCTTCGTGGCGCCGCACGAACTCAACCAGCAACCTCGGGAAGAAATAGTCCCCGGCACTGATCACTGCCACACTGAGCTTGCCACCGGAGATGCCCTTGAAATGGGTCATGGCCTCTTCGGTCTCCTGAAACTGCTGAATGATGATGCGGCTTGATCGAAGCATTTCGGAGCCAGCGGGTGTCAGATAGATCTTTTTGCCGAGTTGCTCAAACAGTGGCAGGCCAGCGTGTTCTTCCAGTTTTTTAACTTGGATCGAAACAGCCGGCTGCGTGAGGTGCAGTTCTTCTGCAGCACGTGAAAAACTGAGGTTACGTGCCACGGATTCAAAGACTTTGAGCTGGCGCAGCGTGGCATGACGCATATTGGATTCACCTGATAAAACTATAACTTAATAGTAATCATATCCATGAAATCATTTAACTATCGCTAATTATTGTTGACACCTACCATTCGCAGCATGTTGGAAGAGCAGGTATCTGAACAGAGCTTGCTGACCACCCCTGATTACCGAGGAACCATCATGCAAACCACCGCAAATCAACAATTGCCCGCCGCACACGAAGCCGAGCTCCACCGCAACGCCTTTAACGCAGCATTCGATGAACTGGGTCTGACCTGGTTCTGGGATGCCGATACACACCGTCGTTTGTTATCCAACGCGGATGAGCGTGAACGAATTCGTGTCTACCTGGAAACTCAGCAGGCGCATTTGCTGAAGGCCTACGATTCCGACTTTCTGGTGAATGCCATTCACAACGCCAAGCAGCGGCGGATGGAGAGCCTGTCCGGCGTGCACTGAAACTACATGCTGCGCCTGGCGGCGTGGAGGCTCGCGGTCAGACGGAACAGGGTGGTTTGATAAAATTTGCCCCTGAAAAGGCGTTGCCGCGAAGCGGCAGCGCAAAACAAAGTTGCGCGAGGCCCGGTAACTGTCAAACCCGGGCCAACTGATCTGAGCGCCATGTCTCAAAACGGGGGAAATACCATGTCACAACGTTGGCTTCGCTATGTCCATGCCGGCATCACCGGCTTTGGTACGTTGTCTGACGACCGCATTTCCGTGCATGCAGGTGACCTCTACACCAACGCCACGCCAACCGGGCAAACACTGAATTTGGGTGAAGTCAAACTGCTTATGCCAACCCAGCCGTCCAAGGTGATTGCGCTTTGGAACAATTTCAGGGCACTGGGCGACAAACTCCAACTCTCTGCACCCGCCGAGCCCCTGTACTTCCTGAAAGCACCAAACTCCTGGCTCAATCCGGGTGAGGTGATCCGGATGCCATCGCAGCCCGGGAAAATAGTCTTTGAAGGTGAACTGGGCATCGTGATTGGCAAAACGGCAAGCGGTGTAACCGAGGCTGATGCCATGGATCATGTATTTGGCTATACCTGTGCCAACGATGTGACGCATGCTGACATTCTGAATCGCGATGCCAGCTTTGCCCAGTGGGTGCGCGCCAAGGGTTTTGATACTTTTTGTCCATTGGGCCCGGTTGTGGCTTCCGGGCTCGATCCGCAGTCGCTGGTAGTACAAACCTGGCTGAATGGCAGCTTGCGCCAGGAATTTCCTATCAGTGACATGCGATTTTCAGTCGCCCAGCTGGTTTCCAGGATTTCAGCCGACATGACCCTGCTGGCCGGAGACATCATTTTGAGTGGCACGTCGCTGGGTGTGGGCTCCATGAAGCCGGGCAGTGATATTGAAGTCGGGATTGCCGGTATCGGCAGGCTCGCAAACCGATTCGAGTAACTTTATGGGAAAACAGCGTGAAAATTGCAATCATTGGAGCAGGCGCCATTGGCGGGTATGTCGGCGTTAAGCTGGCATTGGCCGGAGAAGACGTAACTTTCATGGTGCGTGGCGCCAATCTGGCCGCGATCCGGGAAAACGGCATGAAGCTCATCATGCATGACGGACAGGAGCATGTGGCGACCAACGTGAAGGCCAGCAATGATTATGCTGCCACTGGTCCCCAAGACTTGGTCATCCTGGCCATGAAAGCGCATCAGGTGGAAGCGGTGGTGGACGACGTGTCCAGACTATTTGGTCCTGATACGGTTGTGGTGACCATGCAAAATGGCATTCCATATTGGTACTTTCACCAGCACGGAGCTGCACTGGAGGGGTCGACCGTGCAAAGTGTGGATCCGACAGGCAGGATTCTTCAGGGCATCCCCGCTCACCGGGTGATTGGCTGTGTCGTTTATCCGGCCTCCGAGCTGGTGCAGCCTGGTGTGGTGAAGCATGTCGAGGGGGATCGTTTCCCGGTGGGCGAACTGGATGGGACGATGACCGAGCGGGTTGCGCGGATATCCCAATGCTTCATCAATGCGGGTTTTAAATCGCCGGTGCTGGACAATATCCGATCGGAGATCTGGCTCAAACTGTGGGGTAACCTGACGTTCAACCCCATCAGCGGGTTGACCCATTCAACGTTGGTGGATATCTGCCAGTACCCGCTATCGCGCGAACTGGCAGCGAACATGATGCGTGAAGCTCAGGAGATCGCAACCAAGCTCGGAATTGAGTTCAGGGTGAGTCTCGAAAAGCGCATTGCTGGCGCAGAAAAAGTAGGCAAACACAAGACGTCGATGCTGCAGGACATTGAGGCAGGTCGCGCGCCAGAGATTGATGCACTGGTGGGATCTGTCGTGGAGCTGGGCCGACTCACGCAAACACCCACGCCGCACATCAGTACGGTGTACGCACTGGTCAAGCTGCTGGCGAAAACCATGGATGAAGAGCACGGTCTGGTGCGTCTTCAGCCCGCGGGCTGAATTCACTGCTCCGCAGCCAGTGCCCTCTTCATGGTGCGGATGGCGTCGTCGGAGGGCGTGGCGAACTCATACTTGCCTGACAGATCCAGCGCACGCAAAAGCAGTGGATCAGTCGTCTTGAGGGATGTGAACAGAGTGACTGTTTTCTTCAACAAGTCCCCGGACACATCGGGGTGAACATATATCCCGTAGCCCCAGCTTGCATTGGTAGCTGGGACCACTACCAGTTGCGCCAGGTGAATTCGCTCGTCCGAACCGAAATGGGTTTTCAATGTGGAAGATTGGGCGCTCTGGAGCCGCGTAATCAACCCCGCCCACCGACCCGCCTGCCAGTGAAAAGCCGCCTTGGTTGGCAGGTAGCTCTGTCCCAGGCCCTGCTGCGGCACGATCTCCACAACCGTGCCACAAAGGGCCTCGGCTTTGATCAGGGTTGTCGTGACACCACTTTTCATGCCAAAGCAGCTGGTTGTTTTCAGCTTGGCCAGTACAGTGGCCTGCTGGGCGGCAGGTAAATCTTTCAGTTCGACAGCCCTGCCGTCCTTGATTGTTCCGATGTCAGCCAGGATCAGCACAGCGGCCTGGATGGGTACCGTGTTAACCGCTGCCGGGCGGTAACCGGATGCCAAACCTACCGTGGGGTTGCCATAGATCCAGCAAGGTGGCGCTGGTTTTTTGACTGCAGTCAACACGTCCTGTGTTTCCTTGATATTCAGGACTGAAGATACAGACAGCCCTGTGGGGCGGATGAAGTCGGTCAGTTCCTTCAGCGCGGCGTAGGTTTGAGACGTCCCCTCACCCCGGATGACCTGCGGGTTCAGGTAGAGGCCGCCATCGCATGATTGTGCCTTCGCGGAAAGGGCGCAGAAAAAAATCAACGCAAACAGTAACGGTACTTTCATGTCCGGCAATCCTCACAGAGTTTGAAGCGTCACGCCGCGCTCCTCGGATAGCTGATGAGCATCGTCGCCAGAGGCATGCCGGCTCCCCCGTATAAACCCTGACATGGGGCGTAAATTTGGCAAACTTGATCACCGTCAAGAGTTTTTTGAGCAACACGCAAGACCATGCGGATGTGATAAGTTCGGATGCGAAATCCAGAGTAGATATCCCAGCTCTTATCAGGTTTACCAAACACAGGAGACAACATGATGAACACCACATTTTCGAAGATCCGGAAAGCATTGACCACTGCTGTAACCGGAGTTGCGGCCGCCGCCGCTTTGACGGCTGGCGGCTCCGCGATGGCGGCATGGGAGCCCAGCAAGCCTGTAGAGTTTGTTGTGCCGGCAGGAACTGGCGGAGGTGCCGATCAGATGGCGCGCCTGATCCAGGGCATCATCGTCAAGCACAAGTTGATGAAAGAGTCGATGATTGTGGTCAACAAGTCCGGCGGCGCAGGCGCGGAAGGGTTTCTCGACGTGAAGGAGGCCAAGAGCGATCCCCACAAGATCATCATTACGTTGTCAAATCTCTTCACAACGCCGATGGCTACGGGTGTGCCCTTCAACTGGAAGGACATGACGCCGGTAACCATGATGGCGCTTGACCAGTTTGTGTTGTGGGTCAATGCAGATACACCTTACAAGACTGCTAAGGACTACGTCGAAGCGGTGAAGAAGGCTGGACCGAGCAAGATGAAAATGGGTGGCACGGGTTCCAAGCAGGAAGACCAGATCATCACGGTTGCCCTGGAAAAGGCCACCGGGACCAAATTCATTTATGTGCCTTACAAGGGTGGTGGCGAAGTGGCCGTGCAGCTCGTGGGGGGCCATATTGACTCGACAGTGAACAACCCGATTGAAGCCGTTGCCCAGTGGCGTGCAGGCAAGCTGCGCCCCTTGTGCGTTTTCGACGACACACGTATGCCCTATAAAGAAAAAGTGACCGAAACCATGTCATGGGGTGACATTCATACCTGCAAGGAGGCAGGCGTTCCGACCGATTACGTGATGCTTCGCGGTATCTTCATGGCTCCAGGGGTGACGCCAGATCAGATTACGTTCTATAACGACCTGATGAAAAAAGTCCGCGACACACCGGACTGGAAAGAGTTCATGGAAAAGGGTGCGTTCAATACGACAGCCATATCTGGCGCAGAGTACCGCAAATGGCTTGAGGCGAATGAGGCCCTGCACAAGCAGCTCATGACCGAAGCCGGATTCATGGCCAAGTAATAGCCCGTTGGTATTGGCCCCTCAGCCACAAATGCTGAGGGTGCCTGTTAGTTCCTTAGCTCATTCTTGGAGCAATTCCATGTCAGATCAACATGCATCCGAATCTGCAGGCAGTCCTGTTGTTGTTAACAACAACACGATGGACGCCATCGTAGCCGTCATCCTCTTCGTCATAGGCGTGGTTGTCATTTTTGAGGCTCGCCGTCTGGGTGCGGAATGGGCGGATGACGGTCCCGGCGCAGGTTATTTTCCGTTTTACATCGGCATCATTCTCTGCATCTCAAGTATGGGGATTTTTTACCAGTCGACGGCCAGCAAGTCACGTGACACGAACGCATTTGTTGACCGTGAACAACTCGGTCGTGTCGTTTCGGTGCTGGCTCCTGCTGCTGTTTATGTCCTTGGTATCAAGTTTCTTGGTATTTACGTTGCATCTGCGATCTACATTGCTTTATTCATGATCATCCTGGGCAAGTATTCTCATGTGAAGAGTGTGCTTTTGGCCATCATCGTGAATACCGTCTTCTTCATGATGTTCGAAGTCTGGTTCAAAGTGCCGCTATACAAGGGAACGCTTGAGCCGTTGCGTTTCCTTGGTTATTGAATCTGTGATGTTCGCAGGCCATCGCACAACATGATTGTGCGTGGCCTCCAGCCGTGACCGTATTTCCCGGAGTTAAAGAAAAATGGAAGAACTAAGTGCTTTGATGCAGGGCTTCGCCGTCGTGTTGACGCCGATGAATATTGGACTCATGTTCATCGGCATCATTCTGGGGGTGCTGATTGGCGTTTTGCCCGGTTTGGGCGGCGCCAATGGGGTGGCCATTTTGTTGCCATTGACATTCACCATGTCGCCCACCTCGGCTATCGTCATGCTGTCCTGCATCTACTGGGGCGCGCTCTTCGGTGGAGCGATCACGTCGATTTTGTTCAATATCCCGGGCGAACCCTGGTCAGTGGCCACAACTTTCGACGGCTATCCGATGGCGCAAAAGGGCCAGGCGGGTCAGGCGTTAACCGCTGCCTTCACGTCGTCGTTCGTGGGCGCGTTCGTGGCCGTGGTCATGATCACCTTTTTGGCGCCACTGGTTGCCAAATTCGCTTTGAAGTTTGGGGCACCGGAGTTCTTTGCGGTGTATCTGCTGACATTCTGCAGTTTCGTTGGCATGGGCAAAGGCTCACCATTCAAGATTTTGGTGTCTATGGCCCTCGGGTTTGCCTTGGCGGCAGTGGGTATGGACACTGTTACAGGGCAGCTTCGTCTGACTTTCGGGCAAACTGAACTGATGCGCGGATTTGATTTTCTGATTGCCGTGATCGGTTTGTTCGGTATTGGTGAAATTCTCACCTCCATGGAGGAAGGGCTTCAGTTTTCGGGCAAATCAGCGCGTATCAACGCGAAGGTGGTTTGGGAAACCTGGAAGGAGTTGCCCAAATATTGGGTTACGTCAGTGCGCAGTTCGCTGGTGGGCATCTGGATGGGCATCACGCCAGGTGGTGCCACTCCCGCGTCCTTCATGAGCTACGGGCTGGCAAAAAAGATGTCGAAAACAGGCGCCAAGTTTGGCACCGGGGAAATTGAGGGTGTGATTGCGCCGGAGACTGCGGCGCATGCCGCTGGCACCAGCGCTTTGCTGCCGATGTTGGCACTGGGTATTCCGGGCTCGCCCACTGCGGCCGTGTTGCTGGGTGGTTTGCTGATCTGGGGCTTGCAGCCAGGGCCTCTGCTTTTCGTGGAGCAGAAGGACTTTGTTTGGGGCCTGATCGCCAGCATGTACCTTGGCAATCTGGTGGGGCTGATTGTCGTGCTGTCAACGGTGCCGCTTTTTGCGTCCATCCTGCGCATCCCGTTTTCCATCATTGCGCCGGTGATTATTGTTATTTGTGCAATCGGAGCCTACACCGTACACAGCGCCATGCTTGATATCTGGTTCATGCTCGGCTTTGGCATCATCGGCTATGTTTTCAAGAAGTTGAACTACCCGCTCGCACCCCTTGTTCTGGCGTTGGTATTGGGTGATAAAGCCGAAGATTCATTCCGACAGGCCATGCTGGTTTCGCAGGGTGACTTGATGATCATGTGGTCTAACCCGCTGGTTGGCTCCATCACGACATTGGGCCTGCTCATGCTGTTCTGGCCCCTCATTTCCAAGGCGTTGAGCGTGATCCGGCCACCCAAGGCCAAGGAGTTCGCTGAAGAGCAGCCCGTGGACTGAAGAATAAGGAGAATTGACATGCCAGTGATTGCAATGACCCAGGAGATGGGTTCGCTTGCCAAGGATGTTGCATTGAAGCTAGCCGAAACGATGCAAATCGAGACGATGCGACACGAAGTTGTTGAACATGTCGCGGCCAGGATGCATGTTTCCAAAAGTCTGATCAACCGGCTGCGTGAGGGCAAGGCCGGAACCATTGAACGGCTGAAAGCCGACCGGGAGAGCATGGCTGTCTATACGGCTGAAGAGGTTCTTGATTTCGCCGCGCGTGGCAATGGGGTATTGCGGGGCTGGGGTGCCACCTGTCTGTTGCGCCCGGTCAAGCATGTGGTTTGCGTACGCATCACACGATCACTGCAAAAGCGCGTTGAGTGGTTGATGGAAAATCTTGGAACGGACGACGCTGAATTTGCGGAAGCAGAAATTCTCCGTAGCGATCATGCCCATGCAACACGCATGCACGAACAGTTTGGTGTTACTTGGGGCGACCCATTGCTGTACGACCTGGTACTCAATACAGACCGTATTTCCGTTGACAGTTGTGTGGAACAAATTCGCTTGCTGGCGGCGAGGCCAGAATTCGCTGAAACAGCGGAATCACGGGCGTTGCTGCGCGATATGGATACACAGGCTCGTATTCGCGCTGCTCTGCGGGCAAATGATGAAGCGCATGAAATCAAGATCACGATTGACTGCGTCGATGGTCGCGTCACACTTCGCGGTATCGTCATGAATGCGGCCGAAAAAGCCCTGGCCGAGCAGATAGCTTCCGGAGTGCCCGGAGTTTCCAGTGTGGACAACCAGCTCCGGCTGATGGCCATGTCACGCTTGTTTACTTCGGCAAAAAATTGAGTATGGCGTAGCCGTCCAATAGTGGTGAACTGCGGTCAGATTTTGCCACTTTGCTTGAGTCGGCTCAACGTTTCGGCTGACAGGTTCAGGTAGGAGGCCAGCTCTTTTTTTGGGATCCGGTCAAAAAGCTCCGGGTGTTTTCGCAGAAAACGCTGCACGCGCCCCGGCGCATCCAGCATGTGCAGGGTGATGGTGTGTGCCATGATCTCGCTCATCAAGCGCATTACGTAGTACTCGAATGATTTCTTGATGGCAGGGTGTTCTTCCATAAAGGCAACCCATTTCGGTAACGGCAACTTGGCAACACGTGCCTTGGTAACGGACACGATGCTGTAGGGGGTGGGGGTTCCCAGTCGCCATGCCGCATAGCTGGTTTCCATGTCGCGTTCATCGGCAAAGCGCAAGATCATCTCCTTGGCTTGCTGGTTGGCCACCACGCGCTTGAGAATGCCGTCAAGCACAAAGTACTGCTCCATGTCATGCACGCCCTGGTGAAGCAGGAAATCTCCCTTTTGGCAATCCACTACCGTCAAAAGGGGTTCCAGTTCAAGGCGCTCGGACAGGGTCAACTCGCTCAAGACGACGTTTTGCGTGAGCTGAACACGGATGACATTTCTTTCAGGATGGTTTTCGACGGAGGACATGGTGGCAATGCGATGGCGGGGGCGACACAGGGTGCAGTAGTTGTGTTGAAAATTGACCGCGGTCAATGGCGGAACCTGAATCGATTCCTATGATACCCCGACGATGGAAATCGACCCTCGGAGGTTCCTGAGATGGCGCCGAGCTGTTCAACCTTTATCGAAGTCAAACGAAGAGACATTTCACAATGACAAACGACGCACAATCAGCAGAACAGACAGATGGTTTCCATCTCGTCATCGACGCCCTGAAGCTCAACGGGATTACCAATATCTACGGCCTGCCGGGCATTCCAGTCACCGACTTGACTCGCATGATGCAGGCTGAAGGCATGCGCGTGATTTCGTTCCGCCATGAGCAAAACGCTGGTAATGCCGCCGCCATCGCCGGTTTCATGACGGGCAAGCCCGGCATCTGCCTGACGGTGTCCGCCCCGGGCTTCCTCAACGGCCTGACCGCGCTGGCCAACGCCACCACCAACTGCTTCCCGATGATCCTGATCAGCGGCTCCAGCGAGCGCGAGATCGTCGACCTGCAGCAGGGTGACTACGAGGAGATGGACCAGCTGGCCATCGCCAAACCCCTGTGCAAGGCGGCCTTCCGCGTGCTCAATGCTGAAGACATCGGTGTAGGTATCGCCCGCGCCATCCGCTCCGCCGTTTCCGGCCGCCCGGGCGGGGTGTACCTGGACCTGCCCGCCAAGCTGTTCGGCCAGGCCATGGACGCCGCAGCCGGCAAGGCTTCGCTGATCAAGGTAGTGGATGCCGCTCCGCGCCAGATCCCGGCGCCGGACGCTGTCAAGCGCGCCCTGGACCTGCTCAAGAGTGCCAGGAAGCCCCTGATCCTGCTCGGCAAGGGCGCCGCCTACGCCCGGGCCGACACCGACATCCGCGCTCTGGTCGAGAAGACCGGTATCCCCTACCTGCCCATGTCCATGGCCAAGGGCCTGCTGCCCGACACGCACGAGCAGTCGGCCTCGGCCGCCCGCTCTTACGTGTTGCCGGAAGCCGACGTGGTGCTGCTGGTTGGCGCGCGCCTGAACTGGCTGCTCTCGCACGGTAAGGGCAAGACCTGGGGTGGCAAGGGCCACAAAAATGCGGGCGGCCAGAAATTCATCCAGATCGACATTTCCCCCACCGAGGCTGACAGCAATGTGGCCATCGATGCACCCGTGGTTGGCGATATCGGCTCCTGTGTCTCGGCCCTGCTGGCTGGCATGGGTTCGAACTGGGCCAAGCCTCCGGCCGAGTGGTTGAACGCCGTGGCCGAGCGCAAGAACAAGAACGTCGCCAAGATGGCCGAGACCCTGGCCAAGAATCCGACGCCGATGAACTACCATAGCTCGCTCAACGTGGTGCGCGACATCATCAAGGCCAATCCGGATGTCATGCTGGTCAACGAAGGCGCCAACGCACTGGACTTCACCCGCTCCGTCGTCGACATGTACAAGCCGCGCAAGCGCCTGGACGTTGGCACCTGGGGCGTAATGGGTATCGGCATGGGCTTTGCCGTGGCTGCTGCCGTTGAAAGCGGCCAGCCGGTGATCGCCATTGAGGGTGACAGTGCCTTCGGCTTTTCCGGCATGGAAGTCGAAACCATCTGCCGCTACAACCTGCCGGTCTGCATCGTCATCATGAACAACAACGGTGTCTACCGCGGCGATGAAGTCAACCCGACGGGGGGCAAGGATCCTTCGCCCCTGGTGTTCGTCAAGGGCGCTCGCTACGACATGCTGATGCAAGCCTTCGGTGGCGTCGGTGTGCAGGTTACTACCCCGGACGAACTGCGCAAGGCGATGGAAGAAGCCATCAAGTCGCGCAAGCCGACCCTGATCAATGCGGTCATCGACGAAGGCGCCGGCACAGAGAGTGGCCGCATCACCAGCCTGAACCCGACGAGCGCTGCGAAAAAGAAGTAAATTACCAAGAGCATTTCACAAGGAGATATGAAAATGTCAAACAAACCGCTTAACGGCATCAAGATCATCGACTTCACCCATGTGCAAGCTGGCCCGGCCTGTACACAGCTGCTGGCCTGGTTCGGTGCCGACGTGATCAAGGTCGAACGCCCTGGTGCTGGCGACGTCACCCGCAGCCAGCTGCGTGACATCCCCGATGTCGACGCGTTGTACTTCACCATGCTCAACAGCAATAAGCGCGGTCTGTCCCTCGACACCAAGAAGCCTGAAGGCAAGGCCATTCTGGAAAAACTGATCAAGGAAAGCGATGTCCTGGTTGAAAATTTTGGCCCTGGCGCCCTGGACCGCATGGGCTTTTCCTGGGAGCGCATTCAGGAACTCAATCCCAAGTTGATCCTGGCCTCGGTCAAGGGCTTCAGCGACGGCCACGAATACGAAGATTTGAAGGTCTACGAGAATGTGGCCCAATGCGCTGGCGGCTCAGCCTCGACCACCGGCTGGTGGAAGGGCGAGCACTCCGAGCCCACCATCTCGGCCGCCGCGCTTGGTGATAGCAACACGGGCATGCACCTGGCCATCGGTATCCTGACGGCCTACATCGGTCGCCAGCAGACCGGCAAGGGTCAGAAGGTGGCCGTGGCTATGCAGGATGCCGTGCTCAACTTGTGCCGCGTCAAGATGCGCGATCAGTTGCGTCTGGACAAGCTGGGCTACCTAGAAGAGTATCCCCAGTACCCGCACGAGAAGTTCGGCGATGTGGTGCCACGTGGCGGCAACGCCGGCGGCGGTGGCCAACCTGGCTGGATTTTGAAGTGCAAGGGCTGGGAGACCGACCCCAACGCTTACATTTACTTCACTGTGCAGGGCCATGCCTGGGAGCCGATCTGCGACGCCTTGGGTAAACCCGAGTGGAAGACCGACCCGGCCTACACCACGGCCAAGGCCCGGCAGCCGCACATCATGGACATCTTTGCCACCATCGAAAACTGGCTGAAAGACAAGACCAAGTACGAAGCAGTGAACATTCTGCGCAAGTTCGACATTCCGTGCGCACCGGTGTTTTCCATGAAGGAACTGCTGAACGACAAGTCCCTGCGCGCGAGCGGCTCCATCGTGGAAGTGCCGCACAAGACGCGCGGCAGCTACTTCACCGTGGGCAGCCCGATCAAGTTCTCCGATCTCAAGCCCGAAATCACCGGTTCTCCCCTGTTGGGCGAGCACACCGACCAGATTCTGGCGGAGTTGGGTTATAGCAAGGACCAGATCAAGGCCATGCACGACGCCAAGGCAGTCTGAGAGCGCACCTTCCCGACATTTGGTTTGTTACAGACGGCGTCCTGTCAGGGCGCCGTCTGCATTTTGGCAAGCGTTTCAGCTTGAACCAAATAGCAAAAATGGGGCGTGATGATTGACTTAGGATAGGAGTTGGGGAATTAGCCGACCCATCCATTCAACCTCTGCAGGATTTTTCATGAGTAAAGCGTTAGACGGAGTCCGCATTCTGGACTTTACCCACGTTCAGTCGGGGCCTACTTGTACCCAGTTGCTGGCCTGGTTCGGTGCCGACGTCATCAAGGTGGAGCGTGCCGGTGAGGGTGACGCCACTCGCGGCCAGCTGCGCGACATCCCCGGCGTGGACAGTCTGTACTTCACCATGCTCAACCACAACAAGCGATCGATTACGCTGGACACCAAGAACCCAAAAGGCAAACAGGTTCTGGACACGCTCATCAAGGAATGCGACGTCCTGGTCGAGAACTTTGCACCCGGTGCACTGGATCGCATGGGCATTACCTGGGAGCATATTCAGAAACTCAATCCGCGCATGATTGTGGCCTCGGTGAAGGGTTTTGGTCCCGGCCCTTACGAAGACTGCAAAGTGTATGAGAACGTGGCCCAGTGTGCTGGTGGATCGGCCTCCACCACGGGGTTTGACGATGGCCCGCCGATGGTGACCGGCGCCCAGATTGGTGATAGTGGCACCGGCCTGCACCTGGCGCTGGGCATCGTGGCGGCCCTGTATCAACGCAACAGCACAGGGCGTGGCCAGAAGGTGCTGGCCCCCATGCAGGACGCCGTGCTGAACCTTTGCCGTGTCAAATTGCGCGACCAGCAGCGGCTGGAACGAACCCACACTATGCACGAGTACCCGCAATACCCGGATGGCAAGTTTGGCGACGCAGTACCTCGGGCGGGGAATGCATCCGGTGGTGGCCAGCCTGGCTCCATTCTCAAGTGCAAGGGCTGGGAAACAGACCCCAACGCGTACATTTATTTCATCACGCAAGGCGCAGTCTGGCCGGCCGTGTGCAAGGTTATTGGCGAAGACGGCTGGATCGATGACGAGGCTTTTGCCACGCCTGCTGCCCGACTGCTGCACCTGAAGCCTATCTTTGCACGTATTGAGCAATGGACCATGACCAAGACCAAGTTCGAGGCCATGGACATCCTCAACAAGTACGACATTCCGTGCGGCCCGATTCTCTCGATGAAAGAGATCGCCGAAGAGCCGGCCCTGCGGGCGACGGGCACCATAGTTGAAGTAGACCACCCCGCGCGCGGCAAGTACCTGACGGTGGGTAACCCGATCAAGATGTCAGACAGCGCCACGGAAGTGACCCGATCACCGCTGTTGGGCGAGCATACGGACGAGGTACTAGCGCAACTGGGCTACAGCGTTGATGACATTGCCCAATTGCGCGCAGAACGTGTGATCTGAGGCGAGAGCAGCTGGCTGATACCCTAGCCCGCCGGGTCTGAGTATCAGGTCAGGTGTTTGCCAACAATGCCGGCAAGCTCAAACATCGTTACCTGGGGCTTGCCAAACACCGCTAGCAGCTTCGCATCCGCGTTGATGGCTCGCTTGTTGGCGGCGTCCTGCAAATTGTTTGCCTTGATGTAGTCCCACAGTTTCTTGATGACTTGTGTGCGTGCAATCGGCTCCGCGCCGATGACGGCGGCCAGCGCGCCGCTGGGCTGCATGCCCGCCGCCGCGCTGGTTTTGCGCGGGGCCTTGGGTTTGGCGGTTTTGGCAGCAGTTTTCGCACCGCCAGCCTTTTTTGCAGGTGCTTTTTTAACTGTAGTCCCCATGGAATCTGCGCGAACAGCTACTTTTTTCGTAGCAACTGCGGCCTTGGGCGCTGCAACGGCTGTCTTTGCTGCTGTCTTGCGCAGTGGGAACTTGCTGGGCGCAAACTCAAAGTTCACCTTGCCCGCCTCGGCATCCCAGGCCAGCATGGCCTTGAAAGGACGGCGGGTGCGCATACTGACAAACTTGTCCAGCAGATCGGTTTTGCCGGATTCCAGCAGCTTGTGCATCTGTTCACGTTCGATGGGCTGTTGAAGAATGATCTGGCCAGTTTTGAAATCACAACTCGGGGTGGGCTGGGCCAAGGTGGGTACCGATTTGTCACACACATAGTTTTTGCCATGCTCAAACACCGAGCCGCCACATTTGGGGCACTCGCCCAGCGACTCCTGTGATGAAAAGTCGATGATCTCACCGCTTTCCTCGCCCTTTTTGTCGTCGCCAAAGTCGAATTCGAGTTTGTAGTTCTTGGTTTCATCATCAAACTTGATGACCATCTCGGCCGTGAAAGGCCAACCGGCTTTGGAGCGGAATCCATCCAGAGGGCCGATCTTTTTGTCACGCAGGAATTGCTCCACTTCTGCCACCTCAAAGGTGCGTCCAGCAGGGGTTTTACCGAATGAGAAGCCGCAGCCGGCTTCCGTGCCCGACTTTCCGGTACAGGTATAGCGACGGTAGTTTTCCTTGACGATGCCGCCGCAATTGGGGCACGGTGCCTGCAGCGTGGCGTAGTCGCCAGGGATGGTGTCGCGGTCGTATTCCTTGGCCTTCTTGACCATGCGCTCGGTCATGGAGGCTATCTCGGCCATGAAGGCTTCGCGGCTCATCTTGCCGTGCTCCATCTGGTTGAGCTTGTACTCCCACTCGCCAGTGAGTTCGGCCTTGGAGAGTTCCTCCACACCCAGACCACGCAACAGCGTCATCAGCTGAAACGCTTTTGCGGTGGGGATCAGCTCGCGGCCTTCGCGCAGCATGTATTTTTCGGCAATCAAGCCCTCAATGATGCTGGAGCGGGTGGCTGGCGTGCCCAAGCCTTTTTCCTGCATGGCTTCACGCAGTTCATCATCTTCCACCGTTTTTCCCGCACCTTCCATGGCACCCAGCAGCGTAGCTTCAGAGTAGCGTGCGGGAGGACGGGTTTTCAGGCCTTTGGGTTCCACGGTCTCTGTTTTGACTTTTTCGCCAGGCGCAACGGGCACCAGGCTTTGGCCCTTGTCGCCGTCCTTGGCGTCGGCCACCTCAAGGGCGGCTTCCCTGCCGTAGATGGCCAGCCAGCCCGGCTTGACCAGGACCTTGCCTTCGGTCTTGAACGAATGCTGGGCGGCCACCGTGATTCTGGTGGTGACCTGGTATTCGGCACTTGGGAAAAACACCGCCATGAAGCGGCGCACTACTAGGTCATATACCTTTTGTTCGGCCTCGCTGAGGCCGTGGGGTGCCTGCAGCGTGGGGATGATGGCAAAGTGGTCCGATACCTTGGTGTTGTCAAATATCCGCTTGCTGGGTTTGACGTAGCCACCCTTGATGGCCGTGGCCGCAAACGGCGCCAAGTGCTTCATGCCGCTGTCGGCCAGCATGGTAAAGGTGTCCTTGACCACGGGTACGTAGTCTTCAGGTAACGCGCGTGAATCAGTCCGCGGGTAAGTCAGGGCCTTGTGGCGCTCATATAGGCTCTGCGCGATCGAAAGCGTGGTCTTGGCAGAAAAACCAAACTTGCCATTGGCCTCGCGCTGCAATGAGGTCAAATCGAACAACAGGGGTGAGGCTTGTGTAGTGGGCTTGCTTTCCTCAGACACGGTGGCGCTCTGACCGCGCACGGCATCGGCTATGGCCTGCGCTTCACGCTGGGTCCAGACGCGGTCGGCCCTCTTCTCACCGTCATCGACGTCCTTTTTCCACTTCGGGTCAAACCATTTGGCCGGGTACTCTCCGGCCTGCGCCTTGAAGCTGGCATGAATTTCCCAGTAGTCGCGGCTGATGAATTTGCGGATCTGCTCCTCGCGCTCTACCACCACCGAGAGCGTGGGCGTCTGCACGCGCCCTACCGTGGTCAGGAAGAAGCCGCCATCGCGGCTGTTGAAGGCCGTCATGGCGCGGGTGCCGTTGATGCCGACCAGCCAGTCGGCCTCAGAGCGGCAACGCGCCGCGTCGGCCAGGGGTTGCATCTGTTTGTCGGTGCGCAGCGCACCAAAGCCGTCGCGTATGGCCTGCGGCGTCATGGACTGCAACCACAGGCGGCTGACGGGCTTGCCCAGCGGCTTGGCGCCGCCGGCGTATTGCTCGATCAGACGGAAAATCAGCTCGCCCTCGCGGCCTGCGTCACAGGCGTTGATCAGTTTGTCCACATCCTTGCGCTTGGCCAGCTTGACGACGGCGTTCAGGCGCGTTTTGGTCTTGTCCACGGGTTTGAGGTCAAAGTGCGGGGGGATCACCGGCAGGTTGGCAAAACTCCATTTGCCGCGTTTGACGTCAAATTCTTCCGGAGCCTGAATCTCTACCAAGTGGCCCACGGCGCTGGAGACGACATAGGTGTCGCTCTCAAAATATTCATCATGCTTCTCGAACTTGCCCGCGGTGGGTGTGAGAGCGCGCACGATGTCTTGTGCGACGGACGGCTTTTCAGCGATGACCAAAGTTTTACCGAAAGCTACGTTTTTCATCTGACTACAATCCAATCTCTCGCGTGCGCGCAGGCGCACACATGCATACGCGGGCGCGCACCTGCGCGCGCCCATACGAGTTCACATTACCAAATTTTTCAGACGTGTCCAAAAAAGCCTCATTTTCAGATAACCGCCGCATTCAAACCCGCCGCTCCGGCGTGCATGGTAAAGGCGTTTTCGCAGTGCAGGACCTGGCTGAAGGTGAAGTCATTATTGAATATGTGGGCGAGATCATCAGTTGGTCCGAAGCCCTGCGCCGTCATCCGCATGATCCCAAGGACCCCAATCACACTTTTTATTTTCATATAGATGCAAAAAACGTTATTGATGCAAAGCATGGCGGGAACTCGTCGCGCTGGATCAACCACTCCTGCGCGCCCAACTGCGAAGCGGATGAAGAAGGTGGCCGTGTGTTCATCAAGGCCCTGCGCAACATCAAGGCCGGCGAAGAACTGAACTACGACTACGGCCTGATCATCGACGAGCGCTACACGCCCAAACTCAAGGCTGAATACCCCTGCTGGTGTGGCGCCAAGACCTGCCGTGGCACTCTGCTGGCACCCAAGCGAGGCCGCTAGCCGGTGAACGTGACCGGATCGCCCCAGGTAGCCAGGGTACCGATCCGATGGCCGTCCGAGGCCATCTGGGAGGCTGTGGCACCTTCTCTGGACGGTTTCACGGTTGAAGTGTTGCCGCAGATTGATTCCACCAATAGCGAACTGATGCGCCGCGCACGTACGGGGCAACTGGCTCCCATCTTGCTGGTGGCCGAGCGCCAGATGGCAGGGCGGGGTCGTATGGGGCGGCAATGGATCAGCGATCACCTTGAGCCCGCGGGTCATGCCGGCAACATTGCACCTTCCCTTGCCTTTTCGCTGGGTCTTCCCCTGTCGCCGGCAGACTGGTCCGGCCTGTCGCTGGCTGTGGGTGTCAGCGTGGCGCAGAGTTTGCACCCTGATTTGCGCCTGAAGTGGCCCAATGACATCTGGCTACAGGACCGGAAGCTGGCGGGTATTTTGATCGAGACGGGCAGCTTTGACGGAACCCGTTACGCCGTGATCGGCGTCGGCATCAATGTACTGCAGCGCAGTGCGCAGGGGCTGTCCACACCTCCGGCCTGGCTGGCAGAGCTGTTGCCGGACATCAATGCATCGCAAACGCTGCTTCGGGTTGTTCCTCAACTGGTCAATGCGGTGAAGGTGTTCGAGGCACAGGGATTTGGGCCCTTCAGGCAGCGCTTTGCTGCGCTGGATGCCCTGGCGGGGCGATCAGTCACCCTCAGCGAGGGTACGTTTGGCACCGCGCAAGGTGTTGACGCAACAGGTTCATTGCTGGTGCATACTTCGGTCGGCATGAAGACCATCAGCAGTTCCGAAGTGAGTGTGCGGCCATCTCCGGGCAAGAGTTGAACCATGCTGCGCCTGATCGTGCTCCTCCTGTTGCTGGCCAATGGCGTTTATTACGCCTGGTCACAGGGCTTACTCAAGGCATACGGATTCGCGCCAGCCCAATCGTCAGAGCCGCAACGTATTTCCGGGCAGCTTCGCCCGGAAGCGCTGAGGATCTTATCCAGCGACGAGGCCCGCAAGATGGATGCGCCCGCACCGGTTGCAAGCACCAGCACGCGTCCTGCCGAGTGCCTGCAGGCCGGGCCGTTCGACGAGACCCAGACAGTGGTTTTGCGGCGGACGCTGGAGGCGGCACTGCCGGTCGGCGCATGGCAGCTGGACACCGTGGTGGAGCCGGCGCGCTGGATTGTCTACATGGGCAAATTCCCGGATGCGCAGACCGTTGCGGCCAAACGGACTCAGTTGGCTTACCTCAATTTGAAGCTGGAACCGCTGGTCAATCCGGATCTGGAGTTCGGGCTCTCACTGGGAGCATATGAAACCCGCGGCGCAGCGGAGGTGCGGTTGGAAAGTCTGAAGCAGCGTGGTGTTCGCACGGCACGGGTCGTCGAAGAACGCCCGGAAGTGCGAGGGGCACTGTTGCGTGTCACCGCAACGGATGAAGCCCTGAAAGCGCACCAGGACGAACTGAAATCTGCGCTGGCTGGAAAGTCACTGCGCAACTGCAAGTAAGCACGGCTATAAGATACCTGTGGCGGCACCTTGCTCGGTCACAAACCGCACGATGAAGCGTGTGCCCGGCGGTGTCTTTCCCAAGCGTGTTTCCTCCAGACTGACGGTTGCGTCGTGCTGAACGGCGATTTCAAGCACGATCGGCAAGCCCAGCCCCGTTCCGTCCACGCCGGTCCCCAGCGACCTGTAAAACGGCTGAAACACCAGTTCCCGCTCCGCCGGAGCGATACCCGGGCCGGAGTCTTCCACCTGCAGCAGCAGGACCTTGCCAAAGGGGTCGGCCAGCACCCTGGCGGTAATGACGCCGGGAAAATCGGCCGTGGAGGGTGTGTAGTTGATGGCGTTGTCGATGAGGTTGCGGATCAGCTCCTTGAGCAGTGTCGGATTGCCGTGTAGCTGAACACCGGGATCGCCGGGCTCTGCACCCTCGTAACCCAGATCCAGGTGTTTGTCCATCGCGCGGCTCAGACATTCCTGGATGACTTCCATCGTCAACTGGGCCAGGTCACAGGGCTGGCGACTCATTGACGCGCCACTGCTTTCGGCGCGAGCCAGCGCCAGCAACTGGTTCACCGTATGGGTCGCCCGAATGCTGGCCGTGCCGATTTGCCGCAGTGACTGCTTGAGCTCATCAGCATCCGCGCCCTCCCGCTGTGCCAGATCGGCCTGCATGCGCAGCCCTGCCAGCGGGGTTTTGAGCTGGTGCGCCGCATCGGCGAGGAATCGCTTTTGCGTGGCAATCGTGTCTTTCAGTCGCATGAATAAATCATTCACGGACAGCACCAGAGGGGCAATTTCCACCGGTACGCTTTGGGTATCCAGCGGGCTCATGTCATCAGGCCGGCGTGCGCGGATCAGGTTTTCCAGGCGCGTCAGTGGCTTCAGGGCCTGTACCAGCGCCATCCACACCAGCAACACCGCCAATGGCAGGATGACAAACTGTGGCAGCATCACACCCTTGGTGATTTCAGTGGCCAGCACGGAGCGCTTTTCAAGCGTCTCGGCCACCTGCACCAGCACCAGTTTGGCGTCTGGCAGGGGAACCTTGACCCATGTGTAAGCTACCTTGACGTCTATACCCCGAACCATGTCCTCCCGCAGCCGGACTTCATTGATCTCGGGCGTTTCATCCTCGGAAGGCAGGGGCAGATCCTTGTCACCACTGAGGTATTCCCCTCTGGCACCCAGTACCTGGTAGAACACGGTACTTTCTTCGTCCGCACGCAGCAACTCGCGGGCTGGTTGCGGCAGGTTAAATACCACTTTGTGCTGGTTCACCGTCACCAGTTGGGCCAGCGCCACCACGTTGTACTCCAGCGCGCGATCAAACGGCTTGCCCGCTACGCCCTGGGCCACAAACCATGTCAACCCCAGACTGACCGGCCACAGCAGCAGCAGCGGCGTGAGCATCCAGTCAAGAATTTCCCCAAAGAGCGAGCGCTGCTCGCGCTGGAAAAGCTTCATCGCGCTGTCGGGCCACCCCAAAGTGCGAAAGTCCCCCGGGGGGGCAGCGCAGCACACGAAGTGGCAAGCGTGGGGGTCATATTCAAGGCGCTATCTTTTCCAGACAGTAGCCCAGTCCACGTACCGTGGCGATGCGCACCGGGCCTTTCTCGATTTTCTTGCGCAGGCGGTGGATGTAAACCTCAATGGCGTTGTTGCTGACCTCTTCACCCCACTCGCACAGGCGCTCTACCAGCTGGTCCTTGCTGACCAGCCTGCCAGCGCGTTGCAGCAACACTTCCAGTAACCCCAGTTCGCGGGCGGACAACTCCACCATCTTGCCGTCCAGTGTGGCCACCCGGCCGGACTGGTCGTACACCAGCGGGCCATGCTTGATGGTGCTGCTGGCCGCGCCCATACCGCGTCGGCTCAGGGCCCGCACGCGCGCTTCCAGCTCCTGCAGGCTGAAGGGTTTGGCCATGTAGTCATCGGCACCATAGTCCAAGCCCTTGACCCGCTCTTCCACGCCATCAGCAGCTGTCAGGATGAGCACCGGCAGCGCCGAACCCCGCGCCCGCAGGCGTTTGAGTACTTCCAGCCCGTGCATTTTGGGCAGACCCAGATCGAGAATGAGCAAGTCAAACTCGGTGTTGGTCATCAGCGCGGCATCGGCTTCGGAGCCGCTGGCCACGTGGTCCACCGCAGCGCCTGAGCTGCGCAGCGTTCGCAGCAGGCCATCGGCCAGCACCTGGTCATCCTCGGCAATCAGAATACGCATGTTTGTCTCCGGTTGAGGGTTTTCCTGTGTTTCTGATACGGCGACTTTTTTATTCGCTCGGGTTCATTCTAGGCCGGTAAATTGCCCAGCCCATCCCGGTTTCCGCCATCGTGCGTTTTCAGGCGGCGTAGGCTTCCAGCCCGATCTGGATCACCGTGGCCACCTCGGTGCCCACCGCGGCCCTCAGCTCGACCTCCGCCTGCGCGACTGCCCTTCGAAAAGCCGCCAGCCATGCCAGTCCAATGGTGGTGAACTGCACCCGGCTGGCTCGGGCATCGCGCAAATCGGGCTCGCGGGTCACCAGCGCCCAGGCTTCGCATTGGTCCACCAGCTTGCCCATGGCTTGTTTGGTCATGCCCGCGCGGGTGGCCAGATCGGTCAGGCGAGAGCCCTCCAGCGCCAGATGCCGGGTGATGTGAACGTGGGAGGCGCTCAGCCGCCCGCGGGCAGCCAGATTGGACAAGGCCAGGGGCACGGTGTCGTCCGCTGCCATCAGCGCCAGTACGCGCGCGTCAAATCGCTGCAGGGCCAGGTGCATCAAGTGGCCCAGATGGGTCTGGCGCCAGCCGTCGTGTTCGGTGTGGAAGGGCATGGCTACAAATAGTAAGCTAAATTGACCAAAAAACTTGTTTACTTGTTTCAACTGGCCACGTTAAACTACTGTTCAAGCATCCAGCCTGTTATTAACATCAGACAATGCGTTGAACTTAACCGATTGATTTTCAAGGAGATTTCTCATGGACGCACCCGTCAAAGGCTTCAACAACATGAATGGCGCCAACAGCGAAAAAGCCAAGGCCCTGCAAGTGGCACTGGCCCAGATCGAAAAGCAGTTCGGCAAGGGCACCATCATGCGTCTGGGCGAAGGCGAGGTGATTGAGGACATCCAGGTCGTCTCCACCGGTTCGCTGGGGCTGGACATTGCGCTGGGCGTGGGTGGTTTGCCACGCGGTCGCGTCGTCGAAATTTACGGCCCGGAGTCTTCCGGTAAAACCACGCTGACGCTGCAGGTGATTGCCGAAATGCAGAAACAGGGCGGCCAATGCGCCTTTGTCGATGCCGAGCACGCGCTGGACATCCAGTACGCGCAAAAGCTGGGCGTGAACCTGCAAGACCTGCTGATCAGCCAGCCCGACACTGGCGAACAGGCCCTGGAGATTGTGGACAGCCTGGTGCGCTCCGGTGCGGTCGATCTGATCGTAGTCGACTCGGTGGCGGCGCTGACGCCCAAGGCCGAGCTCGAAGGCGAAATGGGCGATTCCCTGCCCGGCCTGCAAGCCCGCTTGATGAGCCAGGCGCTTCGCAAGCTCACCGCCCACATCAAGAAGACCAACTGCATGGTCATCTTCATCAACCAGATCCGCATGAAGATTGGCGTGATGTTTGGCTCGCCCGAGACCACTACCGGCGGCAATGCGCTGAAGTTTTATGCCTCCGTCCGCCTGGACATCCGCCGCACCGGCACCATCAAGAAAGGTGACGACGCGATCGGTAACGAGACCAAAGTGAAAGTGGTCAAAAACAAGGTGGCGCCCCCGTTCAAGACGGCGGAGTTCGACATCCTGTTTGGTGAGGGCATCAGTCGCCACGGCGAAATCATCGACATGGGTGTGACGGCCAACATCCTGGACAAATCAGGCGCCTGGTACGCCTACAACGGCGAAAAAATCGGCCAGGGCCGCGACAACGCACGAGAGTTTTTGCGCGAAAACCCGGCGCTGTCCACTGAGATCGAGAACAAGGTGCGTGAATCGCTGGGTATCCCGTTGCTGCCGATGGCGGTTGAAGCCGAGGTCAAAACGACCAAATCCTCAGGCAAAAAAGCCGATTAGCCCTCGTGGAATATGCGTGAGTAGCTACTAAAAATGCAGCAACTCACGCTATTTCTGCCAGCCAGACCTTTTCAGCGGTTTTCCAGTTCAGGCGCACCATGTCGTTTGCCCAGCCGTCCCTCAAGGGTCGCGCCTTGCGGCTGCTCAGCGGGCGTGAGTATTCGCGCGCCGAGCTGGAGCGCAAGCTCAAAGCCCATGAAGAGACGCCCGGCGAGTTGGTCCGCGCGCTCGATGAGCTGCAGGCCAAGGGTTTTATCAGCGAGCAGCGGGTGGTGGAGTCGGTCATCAACCGGCGGTCTGCCAAGCTGGGTACGGCGCGTATCAGGCAGGAGCTGCAGGGCAAGGGGCTGGACCCACAGGCCGTGACAGATGCGGTTGCCAGCCTGAAAGCCACCGAGCTGTCACGTGCCCGTGAGGTATGGCGCAAGAAGTTTGGCGCCAAATCAGACGGCGCGCCAGACGGGGTGGTCACCGATGCCGCAGAACGCGGCAAACAGATGCGTTTCCTAGCCGCGCGCGGCTTTGGCGGCGACGTGATCCGCCGCGTGGTCTCAGGCGGCGCTGGCGACGACGCCTTGGACGGATAAACAGTCATTTTTGACCATCAAAATGGCCTTTAGACCTTGTCAGTTATGCGTGAATAGCTACTAAAAATGTAGCAAACACCAGTCTTCAATACCAGCGTTTCAAGCGCGCTTTTTAAGCTACATCCCCAGCATCAGCTTCAGGTTTTGCACCGCGGCGCCGCTGGCACCCTTGCCCAGGTTGTCCAACCGGGCCACCAGCACAGCGTGGTGGAAACCGTCGTTTGCCCCGGTGTTGGCAAACACCCGCAGCTCCATCTTGTTGGTATCGGCCAGCGCCAGTGCGTCCAGCTTGGCGTCGGGCGTTGCCGGCTCCACGCTGACCCATTCGCTGCCCTGGTAGTGTTTGGCCAGCGCGTTGTGCAGGTCTTGTGCGCTGGGTTGGCCCGGCAACTGGTCCAGGTGCAGCGGCAGTTGCACCAGCATGCCCTGCTTGAAATTGCCCACCGAGGGGATGAACAGCGGCCGGCGCGTCAAACCCGTGTATTTCATGATTTCCGGGATGTGTTTGTGCTTGAGCCCCAGGCCATACAGCTCAAACGCTGGCGCCTGGCCCGACTCATAGGCTTCAATCATGCTGCGCCCGCCACCGGAATAGCCGCTCACGGAGGGCAGCGTCAGCGCAAAGTCGTGCGGAATCAGGCCGGCGTCGATCAGCGGGCGAACCAGCGCAATGGCGCCGGTGGCGTAACAACCCGGGTTGGCCACGCGCCGGGCGCTGGCCACGGCGGCCTGCTGGCCGGCGGCCAGTTCGGGGAAGCCAAATACCCAGCCCGGCGCGGTGCGGTGGGCGGTGGAGGCATCGATCACTTTGGGGCCTGGTTTGCCGCTGGCCTTTGCCAGATGATCGATCATTGCTACGGATTCAATAGCGGCATCGTCATGCAGGCACAGCACCACCAGATCGACCTGCGCCATCAGCGCGCGCTTGGCGCCAGCGTCCTTGCGCAATTCGGGGGCGATGCTGACCAGCTCGATGCCGGGCATGGTTTGCAGCCGTTCGCGAATCTGCAGGCCGGTGGTGCCGGCTTCGCCATCTATGAATATTTTGTGCATGTAACGTCCCCTCGGATCAGTAACTGGGTGGCTTGAGCGCTCTGGAGTAAGTTTTGCTCAAGTTTGGTGCGTTGCAGCATGATACATTCCGTAACTGTGTCCAGCACCCGCCACAGAACTTTGCCGTTGTGTGAAGGGATGAAATTTACCCATTCCTGAGAAAGACCTCATGAAGATTCACGAGTACCAAGGCAAGGAAATCTTGCGTCAATTCGGTGTGCCGACCCCCCGCGGTATTCCCGCTTTTACCGTGCAGGAGGCCGTGGAAGCCGCACAGAAACTGGGTGGCCCGGTCTGGGTGGTCAAGGCCCAGATCCATGCCGGCGGCCGTGGTAAAGGCGGCGGCGTCAAGCTGGCCCGATCCATCGACGAAGTGAAAAAACTCGCTACTGAAATTCTTGGCATGCAGCTGGTGACCCATCAGACGGGCGCAGAAGGCCAGAAGGTGCGTCGCCTGTTGATTGAAGACGGCGCCGACATCAAAAAAGAATACTACGTGTCCGCCGTGACCGACCGCGCCTCCCAGCGCGTGGCGTTCATCGTCTCCAGCGAAGGTGGCATGGACATTGAGGGTGTGGCCCACGACACGCCTGAAAAAATCATCACCGAAATCGTCGATCCGGCTACCGGCCTGACTGCCGCGCAGGGCAAGAAACTGGCTGACGCGATTGGCGTGCCCGCTGCCTCCACCGCACAGGCGGTTGATGTGCTGCAAAAGGTCTACAAGTGCTACATGGACACAGACGCATCGCTGGTTGAGATCAACCCGCTGATTTTGGAGGGCAATGGCAACATCAAAGCACTGGACGCCAAGTTCAACTTTGACGCCAACGCGCTGTTCCGCCACCCCGAGATCGTCGCTTACCGCGATCTGGACGAAGAAGACCCGGCTGAAATCGAAGCCAGCAAGTTCGATCTGGCCTATATCAGTCTGGACGGCAACATTGGCTGCCTGGTCAACGGCGCGGGTCTGGCCATGGCAACCATGGACACCATCAAGCTGTTTGGCGGCGAGCCAGCCAACTTCCTGGATGTAGGCGGTGGCGCCACCGCCGAGAAGGTGACAGAAGCCTTCAAGATCATGTTGAAGAACAAGAACGTCAAGGGCATTCTGGTCAACATCTTCGGTGGCATCATGAAATGCGACACCATTGCCACTGGCGTGATCTCCGCCTGCAAGGCCGTGAACCTGTCCGTGCCGCTGGTCGTGCGCATGAAGGGCACCAACGACGAGCTGGGCAAAAAGCTGCTGGCCGAAAGCGGCCTGCCCATCATTTCCGCAGACACCATGGCCGAAGCCGCCACCAAAATTGTGGCTGCCGTTAAGTAATGACTTTGCGGGACAGATCTTTAGCTCTGTCCCCAACTGACTAGGAATCAAGCTATGTCGATCTACATCAATAAAGACACCCGGGTCATCACCCAAGGCATAACCGGCAAGACCGGCCAGTTCCACACGGAAAAATGCCAGGAATATGCGAATGGCAAAAACTGCTTCGTGGCGGGCGTGAACCCCAAGAAGGCCGGTGAGTCGATCTTCAGCATTCCGATCTACGCCTCGGTGAAGGAAGCCGCATCGCAGACCGGTGCCACCGTGTCGGTGATCTACGTGCCGCCGGCTGGTGCCGCCGCGGCCATCTGGGAAGCCGTGGAAGCCGAACTGGACCTGGCGATCTGCATCACCGAAGGCATCCCGGTCAAGGACATGCTGGAAGTGCGCAACCGTATGCGCGCCAAGGAAGCCGCTGGCGGCAAGAAAACGCTGTTGCTGGGCCCCAACTGCCCCGGTCTGATCACGCCTGACGAGATCAAGATCGGCATCATGCCCGGCCACATCCACCGCAAGGGTCGCATCGGTGTGGTCAGCCGCTCCGGTACGCTGACCTATGAAGCCGTGGCCATGTTGACTGAAGTGGGTCTGGGTCAATCTACAGCCGTTGGCATTGGGGGCGACCCGATCAACGGTTTGAAGCATATCGACGTGATGAAGGCTTTCAATGATGATCCGGACACCGATGCTGTCATCATGATTGGTGAAATTGGTGGGCCAGACGAAGCCGATGCGGCCCGCTGGTGCAAAGCCAACATGAAAAAGCCTATCGTTGGGTTCATCGCTGGTGTAACCGCCCCCGCAGGCAAGCGCATGGGCCATGCCGGCGCGCTGATTGCCGGTGGTGCTGACACGGCCGATGCCAAGCTGGCCATCATGGAAGAGTGCGGTTTTATTGTGACGCGCAATCCGTCCGAGCTTGGCCATCTTCTCAAGGCGCAGCTGTAAGCATTACTACGAATGCCACCGCCGCAAGGTAGCGGCTACACTGCAGACAGGTTTTTGAAGCGCTCTGAACGCCTTGTTTCGAGCGCTTCTTTCATGGGGCTTTCTGTGCGGGTGGTCGAGATGACCCGGTTTGGGCCAAACTTGACGGCAGTCAATGGTTTTTTCCCGGATTCGCCAGAGGATGCGGGTTGTACTGAATGCCAGTACGACCGGATAGTCCCGGTGCTATTCGTCAATACAACATATAAATGGAGATAGCGTATGGAACTGATGCAGAGCCCTGATTTCTGGATCGGCCTGATCAAGATCATCTGGATCAATATCATTTTGTCTGGCGACAATGCTGTTGTCATCGCGCTGGCTGCCCGCTCGTTGCCACCGGAGCAACAGAAAAAGGCCATCATGTTCGGCTCTGGGGCAGCCGTTGTGTTGCGAATCGGGCTGACACTGGTGGCGGCCCTGCTGCTGGAAATGTCTTACCTGCAAATCATTGGCGGCTTGCTGCTGCTGTGGATCGGAATGCAATTACTGGGTGACGAGGAAGAGGGCGACGCGCACTCCAAGGAAACGGGTGGGTTGATGGCTGCAGTGCGAACCATCCTGATTGCCGACGTGGTGATGAGTCTGGACAATGTGATTGCGGTTGCTGCCGCGGCCAAAGGCAGCACCCTGTTGCTGATGCTGGGTCTGGCCATCAGCATTCCGCTGGTTGTGTTTGGCAGCACGCTGATGATCAAACTCATGGAGCGCTTCCCCATCATCGTGACATTGGGCGCCGCATTGATCGGCTGGGTGGGTGGCGAGACTATCGTGAGCGATGTGGCCCTGAAAGGTGTTGCCGCAGCCAACCCATGGTTGCACTACGCGGCGGCAGCCGGCGGCGCTGCTCTGGTGATTGGGCTGGGCAAATTTCTGAATAGCAGGCGGACGCAGGCCGCTGCAGAGCACTGACCAGCGCCTTGAAGAACCAACCTTCAATATGGGCAAAATGCCGGCGGGCGTGAACAAGTCCCTTGCCGGGCATGGCCGCCTCTGATAACGTTGCCTCCAGCTTCCGTGGCGTGAGCGCATCTGATCAAAGGCGGTCGTTGGCAACTTCATCATCAGCAAAGCGGATTTCAATCTGGCGCAGCGACTGGTTCGCGGGCGTTCTGGTTGTCGTTGCCGTGATGGCTGTGCACCTCTCGACAGACCTTCTCAGCGGTCTGGAGCGGCGCTTTTACGATCTGGCCAGTACCAGCAGCGACCGCAGGCCTTCTGACCAGGTTGTGGTGATTGCGATTGATGATCAGAGCATCGCCAATATCGGCCGCTGGCCGTGGCCCCGCGACATTCATGCCCGGCTGATTGACCAGCTGTCCGCCGCGAAAGTCAAAACGATTGTTCATACGGCCTTTTTCTTCGAACCCCAGTTAGACCGCGGTCTGCCCTTCATCCGGCAAATCAGGGATGTGCTGGGCTCCGGAGTTGAGCCCCCTGCGGACCCTGCGTCGGTGGCTGTATTGCCCAATGAGCAGCGGGCCCAGCTGGCCAAAATTGTTGCTCAGGCTGAGGTGGCGCTGGATACGGATGCCTTATTGGCTGCAAGCATCAAAAACGCAGGCAACGTGCTGGTTCCCTCGGTCTTTGTGCTTGGGGTGCCTCAGGGCCGACCAGACAGTCCGCTGCCCACTTATGCAGCCAAAAGTTCACTGGATGCCAGTAGCGGGTACTCCGTGCCAGCAATCAAAGGGCAGCAACCGATTGAAGCCATTGGCGCTGCCGCTGCTGGAATCGGCCACCTCAACCAGTTTGCAGATGTTGATGGCACGGTGCGGCAGGAGCCGCTATTGGTGAACTATTACGGCAAATCAGTTCCGTCCCTGGCGTTGCTGGCGGCAACCCGCGGCCTGAACCTGTCGCCAGCCGATATCCAGTTGAATGTGGGTGAATCGGTACAAATAGGAAAGCTTCGCATCAAGACCGACGAGGCTGCTTTGATGCTGCCGCAGTTTTACAAAGGGCAGGATGGCAGGCCCGCTTTTGTTGAAGACTCTTTTTTTGATGTGTTGAACGGAAAAATCCCGGCTTCCAAATACGCTGACAGGATTGTGGTGATTGGAGCCACTGCGGCTGGTGTGGGCGCTGCGTTTCCAGTGCCGGGCTATGCCAGCCTGTCGTCTGCGCAGGCCGTTGCCCATATCACTTCCAGCATCCTGAGCCAGCATTTCATTGCCCAGCCCGTATGGGGTATCTGGGCGGTGCTGGGTGTGTTTCTTTTGGTGGCAGCCTATGTGGTGGCCGGGCTGCCCCGGTTGTCGGCGGCTACCGCAGCAACCGTGACGTTGCTGGTATTTGCCGCACTGCTGGCCACTGAACTCGTCCTTCTTGAGAGGTCGGCGATCTGGCTCAAGCTGATTTTCCCGGCCAGCCTGCTGGTGCTCGGCCATCTGGCGCTGACCACCAAGCGATTTCTGGTTGCCGAGGCGGGCAAGCTCAAGTCGGACGAGGAGTCTGCTGAAACCAATCGAATGATGGGACTTGCGCTTCAAGGTCAAGGTCAGCTGGACATGGCGTTCGACCGCTTTCGCCGTGTGCCCTTGGGCGAAGCGTTGATGGGCAATTTGTACAGCCTGGCGCTTGACTTTGAGCGCAAACGCCAGTTCAACAAGGCTCAGTCTGTTTATGAACATATGAAAACGTATGACCCGGGTTTCAAGGACCTGGAGGCCAGGCTTGGGCGTGTCAAAAACCTTTCGGAAACGGTCATGCTCGGTGGCCATGGTGCCCATTCGGGTGCCACGCTGGTTCAGGCTGGCGCTTCGGTGGAGAAGCCCATGCTCGGCCGCTATCAGATAAACAAGGAGCTTGGCAAAGGTGCGATGGGCGTGGTCTATCTTGGAAAGGATCCCAAGATTGGGCGGGTGGTGGCCATCAAGACACTGGCGCTGAGTCAGGAGTTCGAGGGCGATGAACTGGTGGATGCGAGAGAGCGGTTTTTCCGCGAGGCGGAAACCGCCGGGCGCCTGCAACATCAATATATCGTGACCATTTTCGATGCGGGCGAGGAGCACGATCTGGCCTATATTGCCATGGAGTTTCTTAAAGGAAAAGACTTGGTGGACTGCTGCCGTCAAGGGCAGCTTCTCCCGGTTCCCCGCGTGTTGTCCATCGTGGCAAGAGTGGCAGAAGCATTGGCGTATGCCCATCGGCAAAATGTGGTGCACAGGGACATCAAACCGGCCAACATCATGTACGAGCCTGACAGTGACACGGTCAAGGTGACTGACTTTGGCATTGCGCGCATCACGGATTCCAGCAAGACCAGGACCGGTCTGGTCCTTGGCACGCCCAGTTTCATGTCGCCGGAACAGCTGGCTGGCAAAAAGGTGGATGGGCGATCAGATCTGTACTCGTTGGGCGTCATGCTGTTCCAGATGCTGACTGGCGTGTTGCCATTCCGGGGCGACTCCATGGCGGAACTCATGTTCAAGATTTCCAATGAGCCAGCACCGGATATTCGCGTGATCCGTCAAGAATTGCCCGAAAGCCTGGCCCGCCTGGTGGCGCTTTCACTCAGCAAGCGGCCTGAACTCAGATATCAGAGCGGCGATCAGTTTGCTGCAGACCTGCGTGCCGTTCTTGTCGATCTGACGGGGCCAGGCGCCGCGACGGTCGCGCCAGTGAAACCGGGCCAGTCAGTGCCTCAACACAATTCGGAAAAGACGGTCTTAATCCACAGCGGGGGGAGTTCGAGGCAGCTGGATTTCGAAAAAACCGTGTTACAAACTGGTTTGTCGACCCGTGCAGCGGGTTCGGGCGGCACAGCGGATACCGAGATACAGCTTCCAAAATAATGAATTTCAAGTTCCATACCCAGACTGATCCCGGTCGCACAAGAGAAAACAACGAAGATTCCGTTGCTTTCGACGAACTTACCCTGTTAGCGGTACTGGCCGATGGCATGGGCGGCTACAACGCCGGGGAGATTGCCAGTGGAATGGCGACTGCTTTCATCAAGTCGGAGATGGCCCGGTGGTTAACTGAAGTCGGGCGGCATGCCCAAATCAAGGAAGTCCGGCGTGCACTGGAGATTTGTGTTGATAACGCCAACCTGTCAATTTTCAGCGCGGCCAACTCCAATTCACACTATTCGGGAATGGGAACCACGCTGGTTGTAGGCGTGTTTCAGGGCATGACATTGTTGCTGGGCCATATTGGAGACTCACGCTGCTATCGGCTCAGAGGTCGACAATTCACGCAAATTACCAAAGATCATTCGCTGTTGCAGGAACAGATTGACTCAGGTCTTCTGACATTGGAGCAGGCGGCGACCGCGCCAAACAAGAACCTGGTGACGCGGGCTCTGGGCGTTGAAGACGCGGTCATGCTGGAACTCAATGAGTACCCGGTACAACCTGGGGACCTGTATTTGATGTGCTCGGACGGTTTGACAGATATGGTTGATGACGCCGAAATTTCGAATATTCTGGAAGGCTCACTGTCTCTGGAACAAAAAGCAGACCGGCTGGTAAGTGTCGCAAATGAGCACGGTGGACGCGATAACATCACGGTTTTGTTGGTTCAAGTAGACGCCGTATCTGAAAAGCGGGGTTTAATCTCTAGATTGCTGGGAAAATAGCCGGTGAAGCAGTTTCCCGAAAACAAGTAACAGAAACAGGAGTCGGCCATGCCGAAAATGATCGTATCGATCGACGGTGTTGTCATCAAGGAAGTTCAGTTAACCAAGGATCGCACAACCCTGGGTCGGCGTCCTTACAACGATGTGGTCATTGATAACCTGGCAGTCAGCGGGGAACATGCTGTTTTTCAGATGACCGGCAATGACGTGTTTGTGGAAGACCTCAACAGTACCAACGGCACCTATGTGAATGGCAAAGCTGCCAAAAAGCAGCAATTGCATCATGGTGACAATGTTGAGGTGGGCAAGTACAAGATCCGCTTTGTCAATGAGGCTGACGACGGGTTTGAGAAAACAATGGCTGTCAAGGCGGCTACCGGTGGATCGACAGCTTCGTCCAGTTCGGGCTTTCCGGTCAGCAGTTCGGCAGAGTTGGGTGTGGCCGGTTCCGGTGCCTCAATCAAGGTATTGTCAGGTGCGGCCGCAGGACGGGAAGTGTCCTTGACCAAGGTGGTGACGACAGTCGGCAAGCCGGGTGTGGCGGTGGCTGCCATCACCAAGCGGCAGACCGGGTTTGTTGTTCACCACGTTGAGGGCGCTGGCAACCCCACATTAAATGGGTCCCCAATCGGGCCTGAGCCCGCATTGCTGAAAAATGGTGATCTGATTGAGCTTGCGGGCACGCAGATGCAGTTTGTGCAGCACTAACCGGACACTTTCCCGGGATCCGGCCCCTCACGCCAGGGGTGCTGCCATTTACGGCATCTCACCGCTGCGTTTGCAACTGGAAGAGGGTTTGTCATGAAGGTGCGTGTGTTGGGCTGCTCAGGCGCAATCGCCAAAGACTGCCGAACCACGTCTTTCCTCATTGATTCAGATGTGCTTGTCGATGCCGGCACTGGCGTTGGGGACCTCACGCTTGCTGAAATGCAGTCTGTGGATCATGTTTTGCTGACGCACTCCCACCTTGATCACGTTGCTGCCCTGCCCTTGATGGTCGACACCATCGCCTCGGCTCGTACCACGCCGGTTCGGGTTTACGCGCTGGCCGGAACCATTGCAGCCTTGAAGGCCCACGTATTCAACGACATCATCTGGCCAGATTTCACGTGTATTCCCACACCACAGGCCCCGCTGATCAGTTTCCATGAAATCCAGATAGGTCAAATTCTGCAAATCAATGGCAAGACAATAGAGGTCTTGCCTGCCGTGCATACGGTGCCTGCCGTCGGTTACGCCATCTCGGCCGGTCGTCAGTGCTGGGTATTCAGTGGGGATACGGAGCGTAACCCCGCACTTTGGGAAAGAATCAATCAACTGGATGTTGCCATGCTGGTGATCGAAACGGCATTCAGTAACCGCGAGAAGGACCTGGCCCGGCGGAGTCTGCATTTGTCACCCAGTGTGCTGGCGGACGAACTGGATTTCATTGATACCAGGAAACGATTCCCCATTTATATTACCCACACCAAGCCGGCTGAAACCGAACAAATCATGAATGAGATACAAAGGTTTGACCAAACCGTGGCATCAGGTCCAAATGTGACGCATGACATCCGTTGGTTGCGCGCTGGCCAGGAGTTCGCCATATGAATGCCGTGATCAAACCCGCGGGTGCATCACCAGGCGGTGAAAAAGTGTTCTCTGACTCGCAGAAACTGCCCCCGGAGCAGCGCGGTATCCGCTTTGAAGCACTCTTTTATCGCGAGTTGCAACACGTTACTGCGCGAATTCACGAGACGGAAGACCTTGACCAGATCATGCTCGAGGTAAGCCAGGACATCTGCAAGCTGTTCAACGCCGACCGGCTGACGCTGTATGCGGTCAGTGATGACCAGAGTTCCATTGTTTCGAAGATCAAGACCGGTCTGAATAGCAGCCGTGATCTCAAGCTTCCCATCACGCCGCAGAGCATTGCCGGCTATGCGGCCTTCAGCAAACAGCTGCTTAACCTGGCTGATGTTTATGATGAAGCCGCACTCAAGCAGATCCATCCGTCATTGACGTTTCTGCAGGAAGTTGACAAGCGTTCGGGTTATCGGACTCGCCAGATGCTGGTCGCGCCCATTCTGGAAGGGGATACGCTGCACGGCGTCTTGCAGGTGATCAACAACAAGAGTAATCAGCCCTTTGGCGAACTGGAAGTCGAAGGTGTTGCGGAACTGTGCAAGACGCTGGCTGTTGCCATTCGGCAGCGCATGAAAAAAGCCGAAGAAGGGCAAAAACGCAAATCATCCAAGTACGACGGCCTGGTCTCTGAGGGTGTCATGACTGCCGATGAGCTGGAGCATTGCATTCAGCAGGCGCGTGATGCGGGCAAGCCGGTCGAACAAGTGTTGATGTCGCAATACAAAGTGCGGCCAAACCAGATAGGTCCATCGTTGTCCAAGTTCTTTGGCGTCCCGTATGAGCCGTTCAATGCCGGGCGAATCCGCTCGGAAATGTTGCACGGACCCCTCAAGCGGGAGTTCATTGAAGAGCAGGGCTGGGTTCCTCTGGAAGAATCTCCCGAGGGCTTGGTGATCATGTGTGTCGATCCCGAGGCCGTCCGGGGCGCGAGGGTTGTGCCGCAGGTGTTCCCGCGCATGCACAAATTCGCTTACCGGGTAACGACACAGAGTGAATTCCATGACACGCTGGGCCAAATTTTCGGTGCCGGTGTGGAGGGTGGATCCATCGATGAACTGCTGGCCGATATGGACGGTGGGCCCATTGATGATGGCAGCAACGACGATTCGCTGGAATCTGCCGCAGCGGACAACGAACTGGTCAAGTTCGTCAACAAGGTCATCATCGATGCCTACCACCAGAAGGTTTCCGACATTCATATTGAGCCCATGCCAGGCAAGCTGAAAACC
>JAABRC010000010.1 GCA_011391115.1 Candidatus Egaibacter danicus
GGTCGCCTCGCTAACCGAGCGTGAGCGGGAGGTACTGGATCATGTGGCGCGCGGGCAAAGCAACAAGGTCATTGCCCAGGCACTGGACATCAGTCACAACACGGTCAAACTGCACGTGCGTCACATTATGGACAAGCTCAACTTGCGCTCGCGGGTGGAAGCGGCAGTATTTGCTTTTGAGTATCGAAGTTCGCCGGACGGAATCAAGGCAGCGGGTGAGGTCAGTCAGAAAACCAGGGGGTGACTCCCGGTCATCAAGGACCTATTGTCAAATAGGCGTGGCCGCAATCGATGGTTCGAACCACGCTAGTGCCCCATGCAGCTTGACCACGTCGCCAATGATTGTCAAGCTGGGGGATCTCAGGCCTTGCCCAACCACTCGCTCAGGCATGTCTGCCAGCGTTCCGGTGACTACTTTCTGGGTGACTATGGTACCGTCCTGAATCACGGCTACGGGTAGGGAAGGAGAAGCTCCGTGCAGCATCATCTGGCGGCAAATCTCTGGCAGACCACCCAGGCCCATATAGATCACAACAGTCTGGCGTGGCCTTACCAGGCTGGGCCAATCGAGGTCTGCTGTGCCGTCTTTGAGGTGGCCGGCCACGAATATACAGCTTTGGGCATAGTCACGGTGCGTCAGCGGGATACCCGCGTAGCAGGAGACGCCCGATGCAGCCGTCACACCGGGTACGACTTCAAACGCAATGCCATGAGCCGCCAGCGCCTGCAGTTCCTCACCACCGCGTCCGAAGATGAACGGGTCTCCGCCCTTGAGGCGTACCACCTGCCGTCCTTCTCGGGCAAGTTTGACGAGCAAATCGTTGATTTGCTCTTGTCGCATGGTGTGCTCGTTGCGACGTTTGCCGGCATAGATGCGCTCAGCCGTGGGAGAAACATAGTCCAGAACCGCGCTGGATACCAGATGGTCATAGACGATAACTTCGGTTTGCTGCAACAAATGCACAGCGCGCAACGTTAACAGTTCGGGGTTACCTGGGCCAGCACCCACCAGATAGACGCGCCCAGTGTCCGACGGTGAGTGCATTGTGTCGGCTTTCAATGCGCAAGTCCTTTTCCGCCACAACCACCGCTGTTACAACCGCCGGCGCTGCAACCACCGCCCGGCACTTGTTCGGGTGCATCCGGAACCTGGCGGCCATCGATAAAGATGAAGTTGAATTCGCCGGGATTCAATTCCACGAAATCCAGCACGGTGTCGGTTAGCAGCTCCTGATATTCGTCGGCGATGACGACTGAGATTCCTTCCAGTTCGAGCTTCATGTCTTCATCTTTCGGGTCGTCGAAGCCCATGCCGTATTGCATCGAGCCGTCGGCATCAACCCTGGCGGCTATGCGCAGGACCAAGCCCTGGGCTCCACTGGTGGTTGCAGTTTGCTGGATTTGCAGCGCTGCGGCGCTGGTTACTGTAAACATGTGTTGCTCCCAATCCAAAATTCTCTAGTGCTCGCCCTTGGTCTTCAAAAGACCGGCCAAACGATTGCCCTGTTTCTGGGGCCCGCCAATTGGAAAAAGTTCATGAAGGTAGTGATTATTGCCATGCTCTCGCCCCCAGGCCTTGGCAAAGTGTGAAATCATCACTCGTACTTGAGCCTGCACCCGGTGCTCCTCGAAATACGACCGCAGAAAGTGGATGACCTGCCAGTGCTCCTCGGTCAACTCAAGCTGCTCCGACCGGGCTTGAGCACGGGCAAAATCTTCAGACCAGTCTTCCAGATTCTTCAAATAGCCCTCAACATCTGTGGCGACGGGCCTGCCATTGACCTGCACGGTCCGTGTCGCCGCCATGGCCTGCGTCTTGGCAGCTTCGCGCCGGGCGCGGACAAAGGACACGAAATGCTGCACCCAGTCCGTACCCGCCCCGCTGCGCAGATGGGCATAGGAGGCAAGCACGTTGCGGTAAACGATGCCATCATGTTTGCCGTCGATACCGTGCCCGCGTAACACCCTATAGGCAAATTTGAGGTCCGGCGCCAAATTCTCAACACTGGAATAGTGAAACTCGTGTCCACGCAGTGAAGCCTGCACGCCATCCGCGTTGACTGGCCACGGTGCATTGGCGGTGGTTTGCAGTTCCACGTAGCCGCGCCCAACAGGGTGGTCATGCATCACTACATCCGCAGGCAATGCGCCAACCATGTTGTAAGAACTTTCCCGCCACCTCAGCTTTCGTGCCAGGTACATGAGACCACCACATTCAGCATAGGCTGGCAGCCCTGCTTCAATGGCTGCCCGGATACTCTCGCGCATCGCTACATTGGCCTGCAAGGCAGGCATGTACATCTCCGGAAATCCGCCCCCGATGAACAGGCCATCCACTTCGGGCAGGGCTGTGTCTTTCAGAGTATCAAACGGGACAATTTTCGCACCGGCTGATTCAAGTGCCATCAGGTCGTCCGGGTAGTAAAAGCCAAAAGCCTTGTCGCGTGCCAGTCCGATGCGAACATGTTGTTGCTGTAGAGGTGGCTGGGAGACCATCGCGGTCGGCGCTGATGGCAGAGGCGCGGCGCCAGCGGCCAGCTGCAGCACCCGTGACAAATCAATCTGCGCTGCGATCAGTTTACCCATGGCGCGTACCCGCTGCGCGGCATCGTCCAGCTCATGGTTGGGCATCAACCCAAGATGACGTTCTACCACCGCCAGCCGTGGGTCGTGGGCAATGGCGCCTAGCACTTGCACGTCGGTGTAATGCTCGATCACGGCACGTAGTTTGGATTCGTGCCGGGCGCCACCAAGCTGGTTCAGAATGACACCGGCAATACGGATGCGCGAGTCGAATGCCTGGTAGCCCAGGATAAGCGGTGCAATGCCGCGCGTCATGCCGCGCGCGTCCAGCACCAGCACCACAGGCAGATCCAGCAACTGCGCAAGCGCAGCGTTGCTGTTGCTGCCGTCCAGCGCCAGCCCATCGTACAAACCTTTGTTGCCTTCCACGATGCTGATGTCTGCCCCAGCGGCATGGCGAACAAAGCAGCTTGTAATCTGCTCGGGCGTCATCAGGAAGGGGTCAAGATTGAAACACTCGCGTCCACTGGCCTGGCTCAACCACATGGGATCAATGTAGTCTGGCCCTTTCTTGAAGGGCTGAACGATCAGACCTTGCGCCGACAGCGCGGCGCAGAGTCCGACCGTGATCGTGGTCTTGCCGGACGATTTGTGTGCCGCAGAAACCAGAAAGCGCGACATGCAAAAGCAATTTCAGGCGCCGGCGGCTGCTTGCGCAGTGCTGCCGGTCTGCACAGCTGCGTCGTCCAGGCGCTCTGGCAGAAAGCCCAGTAACTTCAACGCCAGCGTGACGATGAGACCCGCGATGGCCACGCCACCGAGGCCAAGCAGCCACTCTGGCAGACTGGGTGAGTAAGGATTGACCACGCCGTCATAGAAACTGCTGCTCACCTGCCGACCGGGGAACAATACGAGCGGGAAGGCCTGCCCTCCGATGATGGTGACGTACATCTGGGCAAAACCTCCACCTGTTGCCAGTGCGGCACTCGCAGCGACGCGCAAACGCATCTGACCGATATTGGGGTGGAGCAACAAGACCAGCGGCAACACCCCGCCCAGTGCTACCTGTCCGAGCCAGAACAGGGTGGTGTGCACGCCGCCTTCGATCAGGATGAAGCGCTCGAAATCGTGGTGCTTGGTGAAATACAGATTGGTCAGGTGGTAAACGATTACAAAATACAGTCCTGCTGCGATAAAGATGGCCTGAAGCCGCGCAAACCGGGCTAGCAGTGCATCACCCAGAGGGCGTCCGCTGGCATGGCAGGCCAGCATCAGCACCAGCAGGTAGACGGCCAAGCCATAACTGAGCGATAGCGCAATGAACAAGGGTGCCAGCAGAGCGGAGTCATAAGCTTGTCGGGCTACCAGAAAGCCAAAAATCGAGCCTGTTCCCGTGGTCAGCGCCATGCGCCAGATAAAGGCGAACAGACCCGCCAGCGGGGTGTAGTGGTTCATGCGTCGCTCCATCATGGTCCACAGGTAAGCAACGACAAACCCCATGAAGCCCGAATAGAGAAAGATGTTTAAGGCAAAAATGGACTTGAAGTTGAAGTGTGTCATGGCCACGATCAACCGGTCGGGTCGCCCCAGATCCAGCATCAATACCGTTAATCCACCCAGTAACAGCGCGATGGCCAGCAACCCGGACAGGGGAGCCAGCGGTTTGAATTCCGTTTTGCCAAACACTGACGCCATAGAGGCGACATTCAGCGCACCCGATGCCGCCACCACCAGAAATACGGCAAATACATGGGGCAAACCCCAGACGATCTGATTGTTCATGCCTGTAACGATGTGGCCATGGTGTTCCATGAACCAGACCGCTCCAAGACCCAGCAGCGCAATCAGCGCCAGCCCAGCGAGCAGCAGGTAGTAGCCGGGGCTGGTGCCTTGCAGTTCACGCAGGGTGATTTTCATGAATCATTCCTCTTCGCTTTAAATGCCGATGTACCGCACGCCGGTGTTCAGGTTCAGATCCTCACGAATCTGGCGAGAGGAATAGCTGGCCACGCGTATTGCAATTTCACTGTTCGGGTCATTCAGATCTCCAAAAATCATGGCTCCGTGGCCCGCGTCTGAGCAGGCCGTCACGCAGGCCGGCATCTCACCGCGATCGACCTTGTGCACACACAGGGTACAGCCTTCCACCGTGCCCATGCCGCGTGGCACGTCGGGCTTCTGGTTGGTCTGAGGCTCGTGCACAAACGAGCGCGCCTTGTACGGACAGGCCATCACGCAGTAGCGGCACCCGATGCAGATATGCTTGTCCACCAGAACGATGCCGTCGGCCCGCTTGAAAGAGGCGCCCGTGGGGCACACATCCACACAGGGCGGCTCGGCACAGTGCTGACACATCATCGGCAGCGACTGCGTTTTGCCAGTCCGGATTTCCTTGATTTCGATCTTGCGAATCCACTGTGAGTCGGTGGGCCGCGTGCCGCCTGACAGGCCGTTTTCGGTGTTGCAGGCGGTCACGCAGTCGTTGCAGCCGCTGGCGCACTTGTTGCTGTCGATCAGCATGCCCCAGCGAACCTTGCTGCTCGCGTTCGCGCTGGGCGCGCCCGGTGCGGCCTGGGCGATCTCGATCAGTCGCACGCCCGGGGCCAGCATGACGCCTGCCAAGCCCGCAGCGGCTACGCCCAAAAAACCGCGGCGACTGGCTCTCGGTGCTGCCGATTTGGCGGATGGAGGTGTCTGGTCTGGCTTCATGGTTTGGCCTGTTGCTGGGTCACCAACTGACGCAATTGCTGGCTCAGCGCGTGGGTTCCCGCCTGCCCATGAGGTGCTATCGGTGGAAACGAGCTCTGTGCCGGTTTGCTGGCATGGCACTCAAAGCAGTCGATCTTGACAGCAGCGTAGCTGTGACAGCTCTGGCAAAAATTGGTGTTGGCCACCGTCACACTGCCGGTGGCCTTGCTGGCGTGGCAGTCGATGCAGGCCTTCAGACTGTACTTGGCAGCGCGTACGCCTCCATGCACCGTCTCGTCTCGCTGGTGTTTGAGCAGTTGCATATGGTTGCGCCGCATGAAGGCGGGGTCTTCCACGCACTGGCCGCCGCGCGCGGGTTCGATCACTGGCTGCGGCACCCGGCCAGACACAGAGGGAAGCTCCTTTTTCTGCGCCCACGCAACGGGCCCCACTGTGAGCATCAGGGCTACAGCGCACAGGCTGCTGGCGATGGCGCGTCGAAATGCGCGTTTTCCAGCCATGACGCTAGTCCCCCAGTCCCATCTGGATGTAGCCGGTGGGGCACACGTCAGCACAAATGTGGCAACCAATGCATTTGCTGTAGTCGGTGTCTACATAGCGACCGATGGTGGACTTGGCCTTGGGCACCTTGAACACCGCTACCTGTGGGCAATAGACCACACAGTTGTCGCACTCAAAGCACTGACCGCAGCTCATGCAACGTTTGGCCTCGGCCACTGCCTGGGCCTCCAGCAGGGGTTGCAAGCGCTCCTCGAAGTTGTTCAACGCCTGCTCGGCGGTCAGAGATGTCATGCCGCGCCGATTGCGCATCAGATAAGGGAAGTGACCCAGAAATAATTCCTTGTGGGAGATCACGTAGCGATCCGAGCGATTGTCGAAATTGTGAATGGCGGCGGTACTCTTGTCCGTGCCGCGTATGGGTTCGTGCACTTCGCTGAAGGCATAACCTTTCTCCAGCATTTTGCGTTTCAGATCGAAGCTATGCACGTCGATTTTGGGGCGTTTTTCCAGTGCTTCGTTCTGCAAAAAGCGATCAATTCCGTCGGCCGCAATCGCGCCATGGCCAATGGCCGTGGTCAATAGGTGCGGGCGCACCACGTCGCCGCCCACAAAGAATCCTGGTTGCCCCTGCACCTGGTAGTTCTTGTCGCTGTTGATGGCGCCCTTGCCATTGTTGAACTCGTCAAGCCCGGTGAAATCTACTGCCTGACCAATGGCCGATACGATCAGGTCGGCGGGAATGTCTTCTTCTGTGCCTTCGATATTTTTGATCTCCAGCCGTCCGCCCACGATTTTGGCTTCACAGCGAATGATGCGCAATGCGACGGCCCGTCCGTCCGGCCCGCGCAAGACCGCGACCGGGGCCATGCCGCCGCGAATGGTAATACCTTCGGACAAGGCATGCTCAACTTCATGTTTGGTCGCCTGCATCTTGTCCACAGCAAAGATGGTGGTCAGCGTGACTTCTGCCCCCTGACGGGCCGAAGCCTCAGCGACATCGTGCGCCACATGGCCGGCGATCGCGTGCTCCGGGCGATCAGACTCGTGAATCTTGTCGATGTGGCCCAGACGGCGAGCCACGGTGGCCACGTCGATGGAGGTATCGCCACCACCCACCACCACTACACGCTTGCCCACGTGGCGCAGACGCCCGTCGTTAAAAGCCTTGAGGAATGAGGTGGCTGTGACGCAGTTTGGCGCATCAGCCCCTTCCACCGGTAGGGCACGACCGGCTTGGGCGCCAAGACCCAGAAACACCGCGTCGAATTCAGCGCGAATCTTTGCCATGGTGATATCGGTGCCGATGCGACAGTTCATGCGGGTTTTCACGCCCAAATCCAGAATGCGCTGGATTTCAGCATCCAGCACATCGCGCGGTGTCCGGAAACCCGGAATGCCGTAACGCATCATCCCGCCGAGTTCGGCGCGCTCATCGAATAGCGTCACATCGTGACCTTTGAGCGCCAGTTGGTAGGCTGTAGAAAGACCGGCTGGCCCGCCTCCGATCACCGCTACGGTTTTCCCGGTCAGGGTTGTCGGCTTGGGGTATGCCAGCTTGTTCGCAATCGCGTAGTCGCCCAGGAAATGCTCGACAGAGTTGATGCCGACAAAGTCTTCCACCTGGTTGCGGTTGCATCCGGACTCACACGGTGCCGGACACACACGGCCCATCACGGACGGGAACGGGTTTGCCTCGGTCAGGCGACGAAACGCGTATTCCTGCCACACCATGCCGACAGGCGGCTTCTCGATGCCGCGTACGATATTGAGATAGCCGCGAATGTCCTCGCCCGCGGGGCAACTTCCCTGACATGGGGGAGCGCTTTGAATGTAGGTGGGACATTTGTGCGAGTGGCCCGCATCAAATATTTCCTTTTGCCAAGAGTGCACCTTGTCATCGCCGTCTTTGTAGCGACGAAAATTGAGTGGTTTGGCAGTGACGGATTCGGCTGGAGTGGACATATAGTGGAGTCTCCTGGTGTTTTGAATAGGCAACAAGGGACGGGGCTACTTGTCGCCCAGTCGAATTGCCTTGCTGACCAACTGGTGCACGCCGCCCACCATGCTCATTTTGAAGCCGTAGTAGGGCAAGACTTTAGTGAATTGGGCTTTGCAGATGGCGCAGATCGTAGCCATGAAGTTCACGCCGTGGTCTTCTACGACGTTATTCAAGGCCTCCATGCGGGGCAAGGCACCTTTGACGCGCAACTCCATCAGGTCATCTGTCAGCAAGCCACCACCGCCACCACAGCAGAAGGTGCTTTCGTGAATGGTTTGCGGCGCCATGTCGTGAAAATGATTCGCCACCGATGTGATGATGCGCCGGGGAATGACGAACTGCCCACCGGGCATATTGCCCATTCGCGAGGCGCGAGCCACGTTGCAGGAATCATGGAAAGTGATGATGCGGTCGTCATTGGCCTCTTTGTCGAAGCTGAGTGCGCCGCGCTGAATCAGATCGTCTGTGAACTCGCAGATGTGCTGAGGCACCGGGTAGCGTTGATCGAGGTAGTCAAACGGACCGATCAAGGTGTTCCAGAAGCTGTAGGCCACCCGCCAGGCATGGCCGCACTCGCCAACGACAATGCGTTTCACACCCAGTTCAAGAGCGGCTTCGCGCACGCGCATGGAAATGTTGCGCATCTGTTCATAGTTGCCAATGAACATGCCAAAATTGCCGGCTTCTGACGCGTGTGAACTCAGCGTCCAACTGATGCCTGCAGCGTGAAACACTTTGGCGTAGCCGATCAGGCTCTCCACGTGTGGTTCTGAAAAGAAGTCGGCCGAAGGTGTGATCAACAGCACCTCAGCACCTTTGACGTCGAGAGGAAACTTGATGTCCAGACCAGTCTCATCCTTGGTATCTTCCTCCAGGCCTTCGAGCGTGTTTTCCAACGCGGGGCCGGGGATGCCCAGGTTATTGCCAATACGGTGTACCTTGCCGATGATCTCGTTTGAGTATTTTTGCCCCATACCGATGGAGTCCATGATCTCCCGCGCGGCCATGGTGACCTCTGCCGTATCAATGCCATAAGGGCAAAACACCGAGCAACGACGGCATTCCGAGCACTGGTTGAAATAGCTGTACCACTCGTCGAGCACTTCGCGCGTGAGGTCCACTGCACCGACCAACTTGGGGAAGTGCTTGCCTGCAAACGTGAAGTAGCGCCGGTAGACCTTGCGCATCAAGTCCTGGCGAGCCACCGGCATGTTTTTCGGATCGGCCGTGCCCAGGAAATAGTGGCATTTGTCAGAGCAGGCTCCGCAATGCACGCAGGCGTCCATATAGACCTGGAGTGAACGGTACTTGCCCAGCAACTCGCCCATCTTGGCTATGGCTTTGGTCTGCCAGTCCTCCACCAGTTCTTCCGGAAATCCAAGCGCTTTCTGAATTGCCCCGCTCGCCACAAAGGGCTTTAGGTGCGATACGGCACCTGCCTGTACCAACGGGATGACCGGGTAGCTCTTGAGCTTCGGGGTTTCAAATGCGGCTGTGGCCATGTTGAATGTGGGTGCTCAGGGTCGTTTGTCCAACGCTGCGGCCCATGCAGAGATGTGCCGTGCCTCGCGGGCGTTGTCGGCCTGGTTGCGGGTTGGACTGAAAAATAGCCCCGGCGCATGCAACAGCTTGCTGATGGGAAAGATGATCATGAGCAGTGCTACAAGCGCCAGATGCACCAGCAGCGCCGGGTCGCTCGGCAACGGTTGCCAGTCAAACCGCATCAGTCCCAGCATGAATGCCTTGACGGCGATGATGTCGGTATGTGCCACAAAGCGCATACCCAATCCGCTCAGGCCGATCGCCAACAGCAGAGCAAGCATCAGATGGTCCGATGGCGTGGAGATGTAGCGCACGCGATCAACCAGCCAGCGGCGAGCCCACAAACCAGCCAGACCTGCCACCATGGCAAAACCCGCATAGGTGCCAAAGGGCTGGATCAAGGCGACGGGCAACCAGACCGGCTCCTGAAAATACCGCAGATGACGCAACACCACCAGTAACAGCGCAGCGTGAAACGTCCAGCCGAGGATCCAAGTCCATTTGTTGGACTTGAACAGGCTTTCAAAGAAAACCACCTCGCGGGTCATGCGCCAGCCCACCCCAGTGGCGGTCATTGGTGCCGGTGTGGTGGGAATCTTCAGCGGCGCAGAGACCTTCGCATAGCTACGGATCTTGCGCGCCAGCCCGACAACGAACACGCCTGTGGCGACGTAGAACATGACTGCGTAGAAGATCGTCAAGAGTGACATGGGCAGTACCGGTGGTTTATCGGCTTGGCAGACGCACCTGGATTTCAGTGTCCGCGGTCAGATACAGCCGGTAGGCTTGGGCAGGCCGGCGATCTTGCAGGCCTGCTTGGCTGGCCCGTAGGGAAACAGGTCGTAAAGATATTTGCTGTTGCCCTTTTCCTCACCGAATTGCTTGCCAATAGCCTTTGTCAGCACGCGCACAGCGGGCGCAATCTGGTACTCGTTGTAGTACTCACGCAGGAAATTGATTACTTCCCAGTGGTTGTCGGTGAGCGCCACTTTCTCCTCTTCGGCCAGGTGCACCGCGGCGTCGGTCGTCCAGTCGGCCAGGTTTAGAAGGTAACCCTCCTCATCGGTTTCGTAGGTCTTGCCGGCAATTTCAAAGCTCATGTATTTCTCCAGGTAAAAAATAGGTAGTGAATCGTGTTCGGCTCACAACCACGAGTGAGAGGTGCTGTGTTCCACGGTCAGGTCGACAAAGCCGGCGTAATCCACTGGCGTGACGCCTTCGATCAGTTTGCCAGTCACGCCGCGGGCATCCATGTCGGGCTGCAGGGCATAGACCTTGAGCGTGGTGCAGGCCTGACGAATGCGGGCCTCTGCGGCGCTTCCTGCCGTGGCGGCATAAATGCCATCTTCGATGAGCAACAGCGCATTGCCCGCCTGGGCCATCCGCAAGCAAGTGTCCAGAGTGCTGGTCTGGAAGGGGGATTTATTGACGATGTGCAACATGGGTTTCCTTCTTCCTTCAAAAACTCAGGATCACATCCTGTTGCTGCATGAGCTGGCCCATTTGCTGCGCGTCGAGCACCTCCACTGGAACCAGCAGGTCTTTCTCGGTCAGGCCACGCTGCGCCAGTGAGTCCTGATCGACATAGAGTTTTTCCACGTCGTAGCCGTCCAACGCGCGGTAGCTGGGCGAGAAATTCTTGATGCCGATGCCCTTGGTCTGTTGTCCCTTGACCAGTTCATAGACGCCGTCGTCCATGAAGACCAGGCTCACGTCCTGATCAAAAGTGGCGGTGATCAACACCACCTCCAGACTTTCCAGTGCATAGATGGTGCCGTAAGGCGCCTTGCGGTTCACAAACATGAATTTCTTCACTTTTGGACCGACAGCTGGAGTTGCTTGCTGTTCGCTCATTTCGGGTGTCTCCCCTTAGTCGATTAATCGCCAAACGTCACCAAACGGTCGGCCTTGATACCGCTGTCCACCAATTGGCCCAAACCCGAGATACGAAAACCCGGCGCCAACACCTCTTCCTTGATGCCACGGCGCAAAGCAGCGGCTACACACACCACCAGATCCACTTTGTGCTCTGTGGCCAAAGCTGACCAGCGGTTCACAACATGCCGGTCGTCCTGTGGCGGCTCGGTGAGGCGAGTCGCGTTATTTACACCGTCGTGGTAGAAAAAGACGCGTTGAATCTCATGGCCTTTTGCCAAGGCCGCTACGACGAATTGATAGGCAGTGTCGGACGCCTGGTGCGTATAGGGACCTTCGCTCACAAGTAAGCCAAATTTCATGGTGGTTTTTTCCGATATCGATCAAAAACGGATATGGGTCGAAGCATTCAGGCTGGTGCGAGCACCGCGCCAGTCGTCAATCAGGTACTTGGTAAAGGGTAGATCGCATTTCTCAAAGAATGCGGGCCAGCCGATACGCTCGATCCAGTCGGATACCCGCTCCCAAGAGCGGGCATCTTCTTTATAGGTATACAAAATTTTCTTGACCATCGCCGACACTTCGGGCCAGCGTGGTGGATTGTTGGGCAGGCCTGAGGCCACCATCTTCATGAAGGTCGGTTTGCCACGGGCATTGGAGTTCTTGCCGCCAACCCAGATCGCCAGCTTGCTGTGCTCGGGATCGTTGATCTGCATCGGGGGGCAGGGTGGGTAGCAGGCACCACAGCACATGCATTTGGATTCGTCAATTTCCAGCGACGGCTTGCCGTTGACCATAGCGGGCCGAATGGCGGCCACCGGGCAACGCGCCACCACGGTAGGACGCTCGCACATATTGGCTACCAGATCATGATTGATCTTGGGTGGCTTGGTGTGCTGGATGATGATGGCTATGTCGGCCTGGCCGCCGCAGTTGATTTCGCAGCAGGAGGTAGACAGATGAACCCGATTGGGCATTTCTTCCTGGATGAACTCAGCATGCAGGTCATCCATCAGGGCTTTAACCGCGCCGGAGGCGTCTGTGCCGGGAATGTCGCAGTGCAGCCAACCCTGGGTGTGCGCGATGGCAGAAACGGAGTTGCCGGTACCACCCACTGGAAAACCGTTGCTGGTGAGCGCATCAACCAATGGAGCCACACGCCCCGGGTCGGACACCATGTACTCGATGTTGGAGCGGATGGTGAAACGGACATGCCCGTCAGCGTAGGTATCGGCAATGTCGCACAGCTTGCGGATAGTGAAGAGGTCCATCTGGCGCTGCGTGCCTGCACGCACGGTCCAGATCTCGTCACCGGTGTGCGACACGTGGTGCAGCACGCCCGGACGTGGCCGGTCGTGGTACTTCCAGTTGCCGTAGTTCTTGAGCATCAGCGGATGCAGGTACTGCTTGTTGTCCGGTACGCCGCTTTCGATGGGGGTGCGCATGGTTGCCATGTTGGTATTCCTGTGATCTTCAGAGTTTCAGGCCGCCGCCTTGCGGGCATTGATCTTGGCTACTTCGTCGTCCCATCCATCAGTGCGGACATAGGGGTTGGTGCGCGGCGTGGAAACCATATTGGGGTCAATCTCTAGCCCAATGCCTTCCAGAAAGTTGATCAAGCCGATGCGCTCAATCATCTCGCCGGTGCGCTCATGCTCCAGAGCGTTTTCAGCGAAGAAGTCGATCGACTTCTGAGCCAGTTCCACCAGTGCCTGGTAATCCTCATCCGTCTTCATCGGCATGAAAGGTGTCACCACCGTGCCCATCAGGTCACCGATTTTGAGGGTGCGCTTGCCACCCATCAGCACCGTCACGCCTTTGTCCGTGCCTGTGGCCAGGGCACCGGTCATGACGTTGATGCAGTGCATGCAGCGTACGCAGTTGGAGTTGTCGATTTCCAGCGACTGGGTGTCGTTTACAGCGACGCTGGAAATCTTGGAGCCCTTGGAGACATCCTTGGTCTCCTTGAGCATGATGGCCTTGGTCGGGCAGCGGCTGACCACATCGTTAACCAGTTCGGTCAAGCCATGTTTGGCGAACCATTTGCGAGCCAGAGGTTCATCGGTACGCATGTTGTCGCGCCAAGTGCCAATGACCGCCATGTCCGCACGCTGAATGGAATTCATGCAGTCATTCGGACAACCTGAAAACTTAAATTTGAACTTATAGGGCAACGCCGGGCGGTGCATATCATCCAGAAACGTATTGACCACCTGGCGGTGTGCCCGCGCTTCGTCAAAGCAGGACTGCTCGCAACGTGCAGCACCGACGCAGGACATGCTGGTGCGTACCGCAGGGCCGGCTCCGCCCAAATCGAAGCCCAGTTCGTTGAGCTCGTCAAATGCCCCCTGCACGTTGGCCGTGCTGGCACCCTGAAACATGATGTCGCCGGACTGACCGTGAAATGCAATCAGGCCAGAGCCATGACGCTCCCAGATATCGCACATTTTGCGCAGCACATCGGTGTTGTAGTGCATGCCGGCTGGGGGCTGTACACGAAGGGTGTGGAATTCCTTGGAAGCCGGGAACATCTCCGCCACCTCGGAAAAGCGTGGGATCACGCCGCCTCCGTAGCCGAAGACGCCAACCGTGCCGCCCTTCCAGTACCCCTTTCGCGTCTTATACGAGTGCTCCAACTGACCCATAAGGTCAGTCATGTAGTCGTTATCCTTGGCGAGACGTTTCAGGCCTGTAACGAAGCTTGGCCACGGACCGCTTTCAAGCTGATCCAACATGGGAGTGTCGTGCGGTTTTTTGCTCATGGTGTGTCTCCTGTCAGGGTGGAACGGGTTGTGCCGAACAATCAAAGGCCTTGCCGGAGTCTGCCTTCGACGGCTGGTTCACGGTTGAGTCTGGGGCAAATGGTACGTTTCCCTGTGCGCTGAGCGCCATCACCCTCGTTGAGTATTCTGTGCTACCCATTCGGGCTATATGTCCCCACCCGTGCCGGTTATAGACGGCACAGCCCGCCATTGCGCCAAATAGCGGTACAGACGGTTTGTCCGGTCTGGCGGTGTGGGCTTTCACGGCCCACTCGCTCGTGGATGACAGGCATAGAACAAAAGATACGCAATATGACCACCATTACGCCGCTTGAAAAGCTGACCAGTCCTCTGGGCGGGCAGGTCATTGAATTGCAGCAACTGGACTATGCCGGTGGCGGCATGAGCTTGCTGCGTACGCGCATTCGCGAGAAAAGCCGTTTCACCGTGTTTGAGATCGATCCCCAGACGGCACAACTTTGGGGTGAGGCTTTGCTGCGCTGGGTGCAGACGCAGCCTCAGTCCGTGCCCCAACCGCAGGAGCCAATGTGACGGCCCCGCAAACACCGGGTGACGTGACGGTGGATGTAGTGTTTCCCGTGGACGGGCAGACACTGCCGCGCGACCATGCTCAGGCGCTGCAGCAGGCCCTGTGTGCACAATTGCCCTGGCTGGGCACCGAGACATTGGCGGGGGTACAACCCATCAAGCTGGTGCCGGGCGGTGACGAGCCGGCCTTGCTGTCCCGGCGCGCGCGCTTGTTGCTGCGGGTCGGTGCGCAGCGCATGGACGAGCTGATGGCGCTGGCAGGCCTTGACCTGAGTGTGGATGGCCATCGCCTGCGTTTGGGCGCGCCGCACAGGCGCGAATTGCAGCCCCATGCCACCTTGTATGCCTACAAGGTGGCTGCAGATAGTGCGGACGAAGTGGCGTTCATGGCGACGGTGAGGCGTGAACTTGATACGCTCGGTATCGGTGGCGAGCGTGTCTGTGGCAAGCGCCAGCGCATGGTGATATCGGGACGCGTGCTGGATACATTCAGCCTGATGCTGCACGCACTGCCTGAGGAACAATCACTGCGTCTGCAGCGGTGTGGCCTGGGGCCACATCGGCTGCTGGGTTGCGGCATATTTGTGCCGCACAAGTCGGCGGCTGCCGTGGGCTCATAGAGGTTTTGACAATAGAGAAGGAGAGAAGACGATGATGTACAAGGTCAATGGCATGGAGTTGGAAGCCGATGATCAGGGTTACTTGCTGGAGGCATCGTTCGATGACGAGGCAGTGCGCACGATTGCGGCGGCGGAGAGCATTGAGTTGACCGATGCGCACTGGGAGGTCGTGAACTACCTGCGCGACGAGTACCGCGAACACGGTCACACGCCAAATTTTCGTGCCATGCTCAAAGGTATGGCCGAGATACGCCCTGAAGTGGACAGCAAGTATCTGTACGACCTGTTTCCGATCGGACCCGCCAAGCAAGGACCCAAGGTGGCCGCGTTGCCCCAGCCCCTCGGCAAGGGCGGATACTGAGGCGGAACAACAGAGCATGTCAGCCATTCGCATCAAGAGCCAGTGGTTTCGCTCCGGCGCTCCCAAGACGCCCCAGCAGACCGCCAGCGCGATGGCGTTCATCGCCTGGCGGGTCGCGCAGAACATGCTCAAACAAATGCGCTCGGCCCACTTTGATATTGAAGTCGGGCCGCAATACTTCGCCTTCACGCGGGAGGTGCTGGTGTTCTTCACCCAGGTGCTGGACCGCATGGCCTATGAGCGCATGGGTCCCGAGGGACGAGGTGAGTTCATCACCGCCCTGGTCAAGCGCGTGGCAGAGGTATTGCAGGAAAACGAAGACAGCCTGCTCGGTGTGCCTCCCGATAGTGCACCCAGCCACTACGAAGCATTTATTGACCTGTTCAATGAGCTGGCTGACCACTATGCCGAGTTCGGGTTTGGCGCCGACGGCCCCGACTTTGCCTTTGTGCGCTACCTGGGCCATCGCATCGAGTCGCTGATGCCGCAAAAGGACCAACGCTGGGTGGTGGAGCAGATCATGGCAGCCGAAGTGCCAATTGCGCTGGAGATGCTACAGCGCGCCATGCGAAACGTGTTGTCCACCGAGCCGAGACCGGTGCGTGCCGGCCATGGCGCCACATCCGGTGACTGAGTACTGCATCATGCCCGTCTCACCGTTTGACCTCGACAACCAGTTGGCCTACCGACGCTGGGCCGCTGCCAAGCGCGCCAGCCACCCGACCCACGCACGTGATCTGGTGGTCAACGTGGGCGACCCACGTACCCTGAGCGATGCTGAAGTTCAAGCACTGCTGCAACGCTGCGCTGGTGCCAACATGGTTATTTACCGCAGCGCGGTGCGTGTTCCGGACAAGGACATTCCGCGTCTGTTGGGGCAGCAGATGGGGCTGTTCCGGCTCGACGGTAACTGGCTTGCTGACGAGGACGGCATTTCGCAGATTGCGGTGGCTGCGACGGCAGGTGACCGCACCGCATTTATTCCTTACACCAATCGACCCATCAAGTGGCATACCGATGGTTACTACCATCCGCAGTCTCGCCAGATTCGGGCCATGATTTTACATTGCGTGCGCGCGGCAAGTTCAGGTGGCGAAAATGCCCTGATGGACCATGAGATGGCCTATATTGCCATGCGTGATGCCAATCCCGATTGGGTGCGAGCGCTGATGGCCCCTGACGCGATGACCATCCCTGAGCGCTTGGATGAAGATGGAGTGGCCCGCACCGAGCAGACCGGACCTGTGTTTTCCGTAGACGAAGCAAGTGGTGCGCTGCACATGCGCTACACGGCGCGCACGCGCAGTGTGCAATGGAAGGACGATGCGCAGACGCGCGCCGCCGTAGCGTTTCTGGAGCAGTTGCTGGCCAGCGACTCACCTCATGTATTTCGGCTGACTCTGGAGCCCGGCATGGGGCTTGTGTGCAACAACGTGCTGCATGATCGATCAGGCTTTTTGGACGACCCGCAGCAACCCAGGCTGCTGTATAGGGCGCGCTACCTGGATCGTATCCGTACCGATGTAGAAAGCCTGACGGAGTAAACCATGTCGCATCAAGTTACCGTCTGGCGTGCCGCTCAGCTGGTAGGCGTGGCTCGCGGGGTGTTGCAGCAACAAGTGCGCGACGGCGCACTGGTATTGAGTGACGGAATGGTGACAACCGACGCCTTGTTACGCCTTTACCCTGGCGCGCAGTTGGAGGAATCCGGCTTGCTGGAGCGTGTGGCGCAAATTCGGGACGAAGCATTTGGCAGAAGAGTGCGGGAGCGCATGCTGCCCAGCCAGGAAGTGCTGGCGCAACGCTTGTTTGCCCAAAGCCAGGAACTCGCCGATGTGCGTAAACACTTGCAGAGTTACCACGGTCTGGTGATTGCGCTCCAACAGCGTATTCGGCAAGAGTCAATGCAGCGTCATGGTGATGCTGCATGGCAGGAACTGGAACAACAGGCTACCCGGGGGCTGGCGCAGGTTCTGGCCACCGAGCCGGTCGATTTGCTGGAGGTGATGGACGATATGCTCAAGGTCATGACGGCACAGGTTACTCTGCGCCCCAGCAAACACGAATTCTCGGTGGAAGGGCGCAGCAACCTGTTGCAGGCGGGTCTGCAAGCCGGACTCAAACTTAACTATGGCTGTGGCAACGGCAGTTGCGGCATGTGCAAGGTGCGTGTGATTTCTGGCGAAATCGCGAAAACCCAGCACTTCGACTATCCCTTGTCGGAAGCGGAAAAAGCGCAGGGATATACCTTGATGTGCTGTCATACCGCAGCCAGCAGCGAACTGGTCCTGGAGCTGCTGGAAGCCGGCGGTCCGCAGGATATTCCCGAGCAGCAAATAGTAGTCCAAGTGCGCGCGATCACCGAGTTGGGGCCCGACACCCGATTGTTGCACCTGCAGACGCCGCGCAGCCACCGCTTGCGATTTCTGGCTGGACAATCTGTTCAACTGGGGTGGACTATACCGGGCCAAGGCGATATACGTACGGTTTACCCGGTGGCCAGTTGCCCCTGTGATGATCGCAATCTGCATTTTTTCATTGCCCGCGATGAGACCGATGCCTTGGCCCGGCATCTTTTTGCCGGCGATATCCAGTCTGGTGCTGCCATCTCGGTGTTAGGTCCATGGGGCGAGTTTGTGCTTGCGGACGGCAACCGTTCCCTTGTGTTTGCCGCCTGCAACACCGGCTTTGCACCTGTCAAAAGCCTGATTGAGCACGCACTGGCTCTGGATTCTGCTCTCCCACTGTCACTGTTCTGGTTGGCCACTCGTAGCGACGGACATTTTTTGGCCAATCAGTGTCGCGCCTGGTCAGAGGCTCTGGACCAGTTTGAATACGAGTTGGTGTCTGATGCGGATGTGGCTGCTGGCGCGCGGCAAATCGCCCAGTCAATGAGGGCCGATCTGTTTGATTTTGACTGCGACTTCTATCTGGCCGGCCCACCCGATTTTGTCAGCACGCTGCACGATGAACTACGCGCGGCGGGGGTGGTGACGGCTCGAATATTCACCCAAGTGCTGTAACAAACTTCCAACATATTGATCATGCTCAGGAAATCTTCCCCATCAGACCCTGCCGCGACCTATGCTGATGCATTGCCCCCCATGGAGGATGCTGTTCTGCCGGACTGCGGCGGCGGCGAGTCGTTTGCGCTGATGGTGCTTGGTCACAGCATGGCGCCCGAGTTCCTTGAGGGCGAGATCATCGTCATCGAGCCGGATGGACTGGCCCAGGACCGGTCGTACGTCCTGGCGTGGCATGAAAGCGAGTGGACCTTCAGGCAACTGCTGCAATCCAGCGCTGGCTGGGTGTTGCACCCGTTGAACCCGGCCTTTGCGGATGCGCCTCTTGCAGACCTGAGTGCTGTTCGTGGCGTCATCATCCAGAAAGCCCTGCCAGGGCGCCGACGCGCCTCCAAACACTACATCTGAAGACCACTCTTATACGGTTGAAGTTCACGCACCATGCCTTACTACATCTACCTGATCAAACCCTTTGGGCAACTGGACAAACTGACCGAGTTCGAGACTTTCAAAGATGCGTCAGACCATGCAAAAGCTTTGCGCGCCAGGCAGGCTGCCGACCTACCTGGAAAAATCAAAGTCATGTTTGCAGACAACGAGTTGCAGGCTGAAGACCTGCTGTGCCAGGTGCGCGTGCCGGGGCCCAAGGGAGACGACTGAGCGCCGCGGCATGGACGAGCGGGCATTCCAAGACTCACGCAGGATGTTGAATCCCTCACCCT
>JAABRC010000100.1 GCA_011391115.1 Candidatus Egaibacter danicus
GACTGCTGCATGTCATAGACATGGATGTAGTCGCCAAAGACAGCGCGGGTATCGTGGTCAGTGCTGCTCACCGGCGTGCCGGTGAAGGCGACAAAGGTGGCATTGGGCAGCGCATCGCGCAGGTGCTGGGCGTAGCCGGCCTGGTAGTGTGCCGTGGGGTAGTCTGGCACAGCAAACTCGGCCCGGTGGGCTGGCAGCAGGCCATCGCCGGTGGTCAGGGCTGAACTGGCAGCGGCAGACGCGCCAGCGCGGGGCTTGAAGGTTTTGAGCTTGGCCTCGAAGCCGTATTGCGTGCGGTGCGCCTCATCAGCAATCACCACAATGTTGTGCCGGTCGGACAGCACCGGGAACATGTCTTCATCTTCGCCCGGCATGAACTTCTGGATGGTGGCAAACACGATCCCACCCGACGGCCGATTCGCCAGCTTGGCACGCAGGTCTTGCCGGGTGCTGACCTGCACCGGCTGCTCGCGCAACAGGTCTTGTGCCAGGCTGAACACGCCAAAAAGCTGGCCGTCCAGATCGTTGCGGTCGGTGATGACCACGATGGTCGGGTTTTCCATCGCGGGCTCTTGCATCACCCTGGCTGCAAAACAGGTCATAGTGATGCTCTTGCCGCTGCCCTGGGTGTGCCAGACCACGCCGCCTTTTTGTGAGCCACCGGGTCGCGATGCGGCCACAACCTTGTCGATGGCCAGGCGCACCGCATGAAACTGGTGGTAGCCGGCAATCTTTTTGACCAGGCCACCATCGTCTTCAAACAGCACAAAGTAGCGCAGGTAGTCCAGTAAATACAGGGGTGCCAGCACGCCGCGCACCAGCGTTTGCAGCTCGTTGAACTCGCCCAGCGGGTCCAGCGTGATGCCGTCAATGGTGCGCCAGGCCATGAAACGCTCGGCATTGGCGCTCAGGCTGCCCAGCAGCGCCTCGGTCCCGTCGGAGATGACCAGCACCTCGTTGGTCTGGAACACATCCGGTATTTGTTCCTTGTAGGTCTGGATCTGGTCAAACGCCTTCCAGACATCAGCGTGCTGGTCCGCCGGGTTTTTGAGCTCGATCAGCACCAGCGGCAGGCCGTTGACAAACAGGATGATGTCGGGGCGGCGGGTGTGGTGCGGCCCCTTGATGGAAAACTGGTTGACCGCCAGCCACTCGTTCTGCGGTGGGCTGGCCCAGTCGATCAGGCGCACAAAGTCGCCCCGGGTTTGGCCGTCCTTCTGGTACTGCACCGGCACGCCGGTGACCAGCAGGCGGTGAAAATGCTGGTTGGCCGATAGTAGCGCCGGGGTTCCGAAGTCCAGCACCTGTTTCAGGGCGTCTTCCCGGGCGGCGCTGGGCACCTTGGGGTTGAGGCGACGCATCGCCTCGCGCAGGCGAAAGGTCAGAATCACTTGGCCGTAATGGGCACGCTCCGGCTTGGGGCCGTCATGGGCAATGTCGGGGCCATAGGCGTGGCTGTAGCCAACGTCGGCCAGCCAGCCTAGGGTTTCCTGTTCGAGTTGGTCTTCGGTCATGGTGCCCTCCCAGGCTTTTGTTCTTGGGCGCTGGCGGAGTCGGCTTAGCCAGCCAACACCGCATTCAAGGCGATGTTCACGTAGTAATTGCCACGCCCTATCTTCTGCTTTTGCACAAACCCGCCTTCGGTCAAGGCATCCAGGTACTTGGTGGCAGTGATGCGCGACACACCCAAGTCGCGCTGCACAAACTCGATCTTGGTGTACGGGTGCATGAACAGGTTGTTGATCAAGTCCTGGCTGTAAAACTTGTAGCCTGCGCGAATGCGCTGCTTGTAGTCGAGCAGCGCGGTCTTTATGGCCTGCACTGTCGTGATGGTTTGCCCGGCGGTTTGCTCCACCGCCGTCAGCATGTACAGCACCCATTCCTCCCAGGTGTCGTCCTCGCGCACGGTTTGCAGCAGCCGGTAATAGTCTGCCTTGTGGCGCACGATGTGCTGGCTGAGGTACAGCACCGGGATGTCGAGCAGGCCCTCTTTCACCAAGTACAGCACATTCACAATACGCCCGGTGCGGCCATTGCCGTCGTAAAACGGGTGGATGCTCTCGAACTGGTGGTGGATCAGCGCCATCTTGATCAAGGGGTCGGCATCAAACAGACTCGCGTCGTTGATGAAGCGCTCCACGCCCCGCATCAGCGCAATGATCTCCGCCGGGTCCTGCGGCGGTGTGTAGATGGTCTGGCCAGCGCCGTCTTTGAGCGCCGTGCCTGGCAGTTTGCGAAAACCCGCGTTGTTGCGCTCCAACTCGCCCTGAATCTGGATGATGTGGTTGCAGGTGAGCAAACCACTGGTGCGCACCAGCTCAAACCCGACCCGCAAGGCCTGGCGGTAGCGCAGCACTTCTTTGGCCGCGGGGCTGGCAAAGGCTTCGGGCAGCACATCGTCCTTGAACAGCTCGTCATGCGTGGTGACGATGTTCTCGATCTCTGAACTGTCCTTGGCTTCTTGCAGAGCCAGTGTGTTGATCAGAATGCCCTGGTTGGGAATGGAGGCGGCAATGCCCTTCAACTCTGCCAGCTTGCGGCTGCTGCTGGCCAGTTTTTTGAGAATGGCAGGCGTCTCAAACCGGGTGGGGTTGAGTTGTTCCAGCGGCGTGAGTGCGGGCATGGGTGGGCCGTGACGTGTAAAGCAATTAAAGATTTCTTTACATGATAGTCATTACTTGTATAAAAAATTGAATTTTTTATACATATTGACGGTAATCTGGTGCCTCAAGCCGACCGTACCTCGGTCAGCAGATCAGGGTGGCGGTCCAGTACCTTGAGCAATTTGACCAGTGCCAGTGGCGGCTTGGTCTTGCCGTTCTCGTAGCGCGAGAACGCGTTGACACCCCCGCCAAAAATCTCGGCCGCCTCGCGCTGGTCCAGGGCCAGCTTCTTGCGCACACTCACGATGAAGCCGGGGTCAACAATCGAGGCGTTAACCTGCTTCTGGAAGGCTCCCATCGCTGCGCTGTAACGGTCACCTTGTTGTCTGTCCAAAATCACTTCGGTACAAGCGGGGCAAAAATCACCGGTGATGTCGGGAATTACGGTGCTTTCACCCTTATAGGTGTAGGGCAGGTCGCGGGTGTCGCGGATCAGTTCAGCCGCACCGCAAACAGGGCATTTCATGGTCATAGCTCCTTGAAAGACACGATGACAACGTCATCGATCACGGTTAATTTCAAATACACATCAGCCCCGGTGGCGGTTTGGGTGTTGTAGACATCTTGCCAAATCCGGTGGTCGGCATGGGTTGTCATGCTCTTTTTGAAGTTGGCCGTGGTCAACGACAAAACCACGGCACACATGCCGTCCAGGTCATGGATACCAAGCTCCAGCGCGCCTTGATACGCCACACCCGTGGCTCGCACCTTATCTGCCTGCACCAGCGCTTTGATGGTCGCCAGTTTGCAATGGGGGGTGCTTTTTTCCATATTCGAGATATTAACCTAGTTGGTTTAATTTGGCAAGTTGGTTAGTTTGAACTGCTGATGCTGCGCAACGTTTTCGGACCCGTTCACTTCAATTGCAGTTTTCGCCTCGGGCAACCGCAAAGCCCCCGAGATCAGACGGGGGAGCAGGGTGTCGCGGAGGGTGGCTAGGGTTTGGGCTTTGCTCCGGTTGCGACCAATCCGCTCAAAGATGGGCTTTGCAATTGAACCGAATGCCTCAAATGCCACTTTGCTTGGAATGACCGCGATCATGCTCGAAACCCCGTCTGGCTTTACTCGCTGGTGGCTATTTGATGTGCCTGTAACTAGCTGGCAAAGCAACTCTTTGAATTTGGCAGTTGTGAAAGCGCAATAAATGAACTCTTTTGATGCGCCAGAACCGAGGGAAGGCATAAATACCAAAAACTCTGTTGAGCAAACGGCGTGATTTCCTACCTCAACAGGTAGCCAGATTCGAGGAATATGGGGATTCAGCTTGGAAAGCAACACAGCATCAGGTGGCACTGAAGTTTTGTTACTTTTGATCTCCGTGCCCAACTCTGAGACAGGCATTTGTTGGTTATCGAACGCGGGCAAGCTGAAGTGTTCATACATTACCTCTGGATTTTGCAACGGGTTGATCGAGCCTTTGTGTTGTCGCGCAAAGCCCCCAACTGTCCCGAACCGCCACCCCTTCGGCACCAAGCCCAACTCCGATTCCTCAAAGCTATCGGGAAACAGCGCCGCCGTGGCCTCGTCCATGCCTTCTGGGGCGCAGCCTTCCATCTTGGCGCGCACCGGGTCGAAATCAACAAACCACGACTTGAACAGCGCCTGAGCGATGGCTTCCAGCGTGGCGTTGGTTTCGCGCAAGAGGGTGATGCGGTCATCGATGGCACCCAATACGCTAACGATCCCACATTGAATATCAAGCGGTGGACACGCCAGCAATATTTTGTTCAAGTTGCCCTGAGTGAGCTTAGGCATCACAGCGCCCGTCAGATACGAATGAATATCTGTATTCGACACTGCATACATGAGAAACCGCGTATCAGCTAGGTGGTTCCCCGTGACGATATGAGCGTGATTATTTACCCAGAACTTTCCGTGTGCCATGAAGGCAATAGGTGTTTGACGAGTCCGCATGTTCTCGCCGTCCTCCCCGATCAACAGATAAGTGCCATCAAATAGGTAGCCATCTACATGGTCAACGATTCCCGAAGCACCGTAATACGGGTACGGCCCAGCCTTGCGCTCTGATTCCTTCACTGGCCTACGTTTTCCGTCGTGGTTAATCGTCAGTTCACCGAGAGTAAGAATCGGCCACTCAGCACTCATACCCCACCCCCCGTAACCCCTTCTTCCGTCGAATCCCACATCTCCCGATACGCGTTGATGTGTTCAGCCGTAGCCACCGGGTCGATGGTGAAGTAATAGCGGCAAAGCCGCTTGAAGGCCAGTAGCATGTCCGGGTCGCAGCAAAAACCGAGCATGTGGTCAAGTTGATGGTCGATGCGGTGGGTGTCGCGCTCACCGTTTCGAATGATGTCGTCCACGTCCCCATTCGCGATCAGGGTGGTGCGCTGGAACAGTTCGTTGACCTGCCGCGCCACTTGGCGCATTCCATCGTCTACTAGGCTGGTCGCCGGAGTTGGCGTACGTCTGGTGCTCATGCCCCAGCCTGCAGCAAATCCACAATGACCTGCACCACTTGACCATGGCATTCTGCTTTGAGCTCACCTGCCGCGCGTTGAAACAGGCTTTCATGGGCGGTAAAAATCTTGCTGGCACGTGCGTAGCTCACACGCTGCAGGCTGCCTTGCGCGAAATCTGTCTCGGTGATGATGACAGCGGATGGATCGGCGTAGGGGTTGCTGGTGATTTGGCACATCACCCAGTCACCTTTGCCGGCATCGGCTAATACCAGAGCAGGGCGCAGTTTGCTTGCGCTGAGGTCCGAAAACGGAAACGGCAACAAAACTACTTGGCGGGTTGCAAATGTGCCCATGCGGCGTCCTCCTCTTCACGCTGCCAGTCTTGCGCCAACGCAGCTTCGCTCAAAGTTGCGCCACACAGCGCCGTGTCAACCAGTATGGGCTCATCTGTGAACGTGACAAGCACACGCTGTGGCTTCAGAGTCGGCATCACGGGCAAGTCCAAGAACTGAAGACTGCCGTTTGGCTGTAACACTGCCTCATAGGTTTGCAGCATAGCTTGGGACCTTTCGCAAATGGGTACAACATTTTTCAGAACTCATATCCTAACCCTCCCAGCTTCTGCCGTATCAACTGATCCAGCTCCGCCCCCTTGGCCATCTGCTCGCCCAGCTTTTCGGTGAGCTGCTGCATCTTGGTGGCGAAGTCTTCGTCGTTGTCTTCGACCTCTTCGGCGCCCACGTAGCGACCGGGGGTGAGCACATGGCCGTGCCGGGCGATTTCGGCGAGTGGCACTGAGCGGCAGAAGCCGGGGATGTCCTGATAAGGCAGGGATGGATTGCTTCGTTCCTCGCAATGACCATCAGAGCGCCAGGCGGCCACGGTGGCGGCAATGCGGTCGATCACCTCGTCGGTCAATTCAGACTGCACCCGGCTGATCATGGTGGCTTGTTTGCGGGCGTCGATAAACAGCACTTCGCCTTTGCGATGCGTTTTCTGCTTGACCAAAAACCACAGGCAGGCCGGTATCTGGGTGTTAAAGAACAACTGGCCTGGCAACGCCACCATCACCTCCACCACGTCGGCCTCGACCATGGCGGCGCGGATGTCTCCCTCGCTGTTCTGGCTGCTGCTCATGGAGCCGTTGGCCAGCACGATGCCGGCGCGGCCCGTGGGTTTGAGGTGGTGCAGCATGTGCTGCAGCCAGGCGTAGTTGGCGTTGCCTTGGGGCGGGTCGCCATAGACCCAGCGTGGGTCGCCGGTCAGGCTGCCGTGCCACCAGTCAGATATGTTGAACGGCGGGTTCGCCAAGATGAAGTCGGCGCGCAAATCGGGGTGCTGGTCACGCGTGAAGGTGTCGCCCGGTTCGCGGCCCAGGTTGAAATCAATGCCGCGAATGGCAAGGTTCATGGCCGCCAGGCGCCAGGTGGTTGGGTTGGCCTCCTGGCCGTAAATGGACACGTCGCCAATCTTGCCGCCGTGGGCCTCGATGAACTTTTCGGACTGCACAAACATGCCGCCGGAGCCACAACAGGGGTCGTACACCTGGCCGCTGTGCGGGCTCAGGATGGCGACCAGGGTTTTGACGATGCTGGCGGGGGTGTAAAACTGGCCGCCGCGCTTGCCCTCGGCGCTGGCAAACATGCCCAGAAAGTATTCGTAGACCTGGCCCAGCACATCACGCGCGGTGCTCGGGTTGTCGCCAAAACCAATGGTCGAGATCAGATCGACCAGCTCACCCAGCTTGCCGTCGGGCAACTGGGCGCGGGCGTAGCGTTTGTCCAGGATGCCTTTGAGCTTGGGGTTTTCCAGTTCGATCTGGGTCAGGGCTTCGTCAATACGCTTGCCAATGTCGGGCTGCTTGGCGGCGGCCCGCAGCGCCTCCCAGCGCGCCGGTTCGGGTACCCAGAAGGCGTTGACCTCTTTGTAGTAGTCGCGGTCTTCCA
>JAABRC010000101.1 GCA_011391115.1 Candidatus Egaibacter danicus
GCCAGCCCTCGTCCAATATGCGCAAGCAGCTATAAAAATAATAGCAAATGAATTCTTCCAACGTTTTACTGTTACCCGGCTGGCAAAATTCCGGCCCGCGCCATTGGCAAAGTCTGTGGGAGCGTGAACATGGTTACACGCGGGTGGACCAGCACGACTGGATGCGCCCGCGCCGCGGCGACTGGATCGCACGGCTGGAGGAGGTGCTGCTGGCGCAGACCGGGCCCGCCGTGCTGGTGGCCCACAGCCTGGGCTGTCTGCTGGTAGCCGCGTGGGCCGCGCATTCCAGCAATACCCACCTGGTCAAATGCGCATTTCTGGTCGCGCCGGGAGATGCCGAACGCGAGGAAATGCGTCCTGTGCTGCCCAGCTGGTCGCCTATTCCCATGCAACGGCTGCCTTTCAGCAGCGTGCTGCTGGGCAGCCAGTCAGACCCGTATTGCACGTTTGAGCGTGCGCGCACACTGGCCAGCGCCTGGGGTTCTTCATTTGTGGACTGCGGAAGGGTGGGTCATATCAACGCCGACTCGGGTCTGGATTTGTGGCCGCAGGGGCATGCCATGCTGCAGCAGTTGCAGCAAAACCCCTGAAAAAAAAGAGAAAGAGGACGACAACACCATGGTTACCAAAAAACCCAAGGGCCTGGGCCGCGGACTGGAGGCTCTGCTCGGCCCCACGGTTGATGACAGCGCTGCCAGTACGTCTGCCAATAACCCGGGTTTGCCAGCCTCCCTGTTATTGGGCGACATGGTGCCCGGCCAGTATCAGCCCCGCACGCGCATGGATGAAGGTGCGCTGTACGAGCTGGCCGAGTCCATCAAGGCCCAAGGCATCATGCAGCCGATTCTGGTGCGGCGCCTGAACAGTGGTGCGAACAGCGGCAAATACGAAATCATCGCCGGTGAGCGACGCTTCCGGGCCGCCCGCCTGGCGGGGCTGGACAGCGTGCCGGTGCTGGTGCGCGACGTGCCGGACGAAGCCGCCGCCGCCATGGCGCTGATTGAAAACATCCAGCGCGAAGACCTGAACCCGCTGGAAGAAGCCCAGGGCCTGCAGCGTTTGATCAAGGAGTTTGGGCTCACTCACGAACTGGCCGCGCAGGCTGTCGGGCGCTCCCGCAGTGCCGCCAGCAACCTGCTGCGCCTGCTCAATCTGGCGGAGCCGGTGCAGACCATGCTGATGGCGGGCGACCTGGACATGGGCCATGCCCGTGCCCTGCTGGCACTGGACCGTGCCACCCAGATCACGGCTGCCAGCCAGATCACGGCGCGCAAGATGTCGGTGCGCGAGGCCGAGGGGCTGGTTAAAAAGCTCAGCGCCGAATTCACGCTGACCTCGACCAAACCAAAAAAAGAAAAGTCGCGCGACCTCAAACGCGTGGAAGAAGAGCTGTCGGATCTGCTGATGGCGCAGGTGGAGGTGCGGGTCAAGAAACGCGTCAAGCGTGCGGGTCGCATGGAAGAGATGGGCGAGCTGAGCATCCAGTTTGGTTCGCTCGACGAGCTCAACGGCTTGATCGACAAGCTCTCCAGCGGCGCCACACGCTGAGCCACGACGCCGGCCCATGGCTGCCGCCCGACTGTCCAGCCGACTGATCTGGCCGCTGCCGGCGCTGCTGGCCTGGGGTTGTGCCTGGGTTGTCTTTCTGCTGTTGCAGCGCACGGATTTGCCCAGCCTGGCGTCCCTGCTGCTGGCCTGCCTGTTGGGCGTGGGGTTCAGCGTGCTGGGTGGTACCACGATGCGTCGCGTCATCATCGGCGCGGGATTTCCGCTGTCGCTCGCAGCGTCTGGCATGGCGCATGTACCCGCCTGGAGCTGGCTGCTGCCGCTGGGGGTGTTGCTGCTGATTTATCCGCTGAATGCCTGGCGAGATGCCCCGGTATTTCCGACTCCCCGCAACGCGCTGCGGGACCTGGGCAAACAGGCGCCGCTACGGGACAACGCGCTGGTTCTGGACGCCGGCTGCGGTCTGGGCGACGGGCTCAAAGCCTTGCGGCTGAGCTACCCCACTGCGCAACTTCACGGACTGGAATGGAGCTGGCCATTGCGGGCGGCTTGCGCCCTGCGTTGCCCGTGGGCGCGGGTGCGTCAGGGTGACATCTGGCGTGCCGACTGGAGCCCTTACGACATGGTGTACCTGTTCCAGCGGCCGGAGAGCATGGCGCGTGCGGCGGCAAAGGCCAGGGCCGACATGCGCAGCGGCGCCTGGCTGGTCAGCCTGGAGTTCGAAGTCAAAAGCATGACGCCCAAAGCCCGGCTCCAGTCGCCGGACGGACGGCCGGTATGGGTGTACCAAATGGCCTGACGGCGCCAGAAAACCCGGTAACATGCCGTTCAAACAACGTGCGCCATGAACGAACAACAACACGCCCGGGGACGAACGATCCTGATCGTTGACGACATTGCGTCCAGCCGGGCATCCCTGTCCCTGTTGCTGCGTGATGACTACCACGTCGAGCTGGCCGAAGACGGTGCCAAAGCAATCACGGTGTCTGCGTCGGCCCATCCGCCAGACCTGATTTTGATGAATGCCAACATGCCCGTACTGGACGGGTATGAGGTCTGTCGTCGTCTGAAGGCCAATCCACTGACGCAGGGCATCCCGGTGGTTTTTCTGCTGGCGGCCCATGATCTGGAGCGCGAAGCGCGCTGTTTTGAAATGGGCGGTTCTGACTACATCATTCAGCCGTTTGTGCCCGTAACGGTGCGTGCCCGGGTCCGGACGCAGCTGGCGCTGAAAGCCAGCGCGACGGCCGAGGCGGTCACCATTTTTGCGCTGACGTCGCTTGCGGAAACGCGGGACTCCGACACCGGCAACCATATCCTGCGCACGCAAAATTATGTGAAGTGTCTGGCACAGCGCCTTCAGGCCAACCCCAAGTTTGCTGCGGTGCTGACCCATCAATACATCGCCACGCTGTTCAGGTCAGTGCCGCTGTACGACATGGGCTCCATCGGCATTCCGGACCGCATCCTGCTCAAGCCGGGGGGCCTGACCACGGCCGAGTTTGACATCATGAAAACCCACACCACGCTGGGACGGGACGCTATCGACAACGCGGAGAAAACACTGGGCTCGGGTGCTGCGTTTCTCTCCGTTGCCAAGGAGATGGTGTATTCCCATCAGGAAAAGTGGGACGGCAGCGGCTACCCGCAAGGCCTGGCAGGTGAGCAGATTCCGGTTTCAGCCAGACTGATGGCCATTGCCGATGTTTATGACGCGCTCATCAGCCCGCGGGTCTACAAGGAGGGTTTGCCCCACGACAAGGCCGTGCAGGTCATCTTCCAGTCCCGGGCCAGCCACTTTGACCCCGACATGGTTGACGCTTTCATTGAAATCCAGGACGATTTCCATGCGGTGGCGCAGCGCTATGCCGACACCGATGTGGATTTGCAGAAAAAGATCGAATATTTGGCAAATGCCATTGCTGAAAATCCCTGAGAATTCGGGTTCAGGCCAAGGCACTACTCACTCACCAACAATACATTGAGGAACAGTCATGTCAACACCATCGCCCCGTTTTTCCCTGTCTGCCATCGCCGCTGCGCTGCTTGCCGCTGGCGCTTTGGTCGCACCCCAGTTATCCCAGGCCCAAACGCTCGGTGGAGCCAGTGGTCCGGCCGGGGACGCCACCAAGGTTGAAAAATGTGATGCACCCAAGGGCACGCTGGCCGTGGTGGAGCCGCAAGACGCGGTGTTGCAGGCGCTGCTGCGCATTGGCCTGCAGTCGCCCACCGGCATGATTCGCCTGATCGTCCAGCAATCCAACTGCTTCCAGATTGTGGAGCGCGGCGCGGCTTTCCAGAACCTGATGCAGGAGCGCGCGCTGGCTGCAGACGGCCAGATGCAGGGCGGCCAGAACGTGGGCAAGGGCCAGATGGTGGCAGCTGATTTTGTGGTGACGCCCAGCGTGGTGTTCTCCAACCCCAACGCCGGTGGCGTGGGCGGTGGCCTGGCCGGTTTTGGCGGCGCGCTGGGTTTGTTTGGCGCAATTGCCGGCGGCCTGAAATTCAAGGAAGCACAAACCTCGATGACCATGGCAGACACCCGCTCGGGCATTCAGGTGGCGGCAGCTGAGGGCAGTGCCCAGAAGACTGACTTCAACATCGGCGCGGTGCTGTTTGGTGGCGGCGGTGGTGCGGCGCTGGGCGGCTACACCAGCACGGCCGAGGGCAAGATTGTGTCGGCCTCGTTCCTCGACAACTGGAACAAGATCGTGTTGACCATCCGCGACAACCCCTCACTGATTCAGGCCAAAGGCAGCGCAGCCAGCCAGGCCAATGCCGCGGGCAGCGTGAAGGCGGGCGCGGGCAACGCCGGTGATGTGTACCTGCCCAAGATTGCCGGTGTCAAAGCCTACAAAAACGCCGCCGAGGGCGCGGTGGTGGCCACCTTGAGCAAGACCGACGAAGTGATCTTCGAAGGCGAAGAAAAAGACGGCTTCATGAAGGTCGAGACCGGCAAAGGCACAGGCTGGGTCAAGGCCATCATGATGCGCAAGCAATAGGAACCAGACCATCCAATTTGATCAAAATAATGATCAAATTGGCCTCCAGCCCTTGTCGGTTATGCGTGAACAGCTATAAAAACTATAGCGAAAAGATTTTCCCGGGGTTCATGATGTTCTTCGGGTCCAGCGCGCGTTTGATGGTGCGCATCATGTCCACGGCACCCACACCCGCCTCGGTCACCAGAAAATCCATCTTGTGCAGGCCCACGCCGTGTTCGCCGGTGCAGGTGCCTTCCAGGCTCAGCGCACGCGTCACCAGCTGGTGATTCAGCGCCTCGGCCACTTCACGCTCCTTCGGCAGGTTGGGGTCCAGCAGGTAGCCGAAGTGGAAGTTGCCATCGCCCACGTGGCCGACCAGAAAGTAAGGAATGCCGCTGGCGTCTGCCTCAGCTACCGAGTCCAGCAGGCAGTCGGCCAGTTTGCTGATGGGCACACAGGTGTCGGTTGAAATCACACGGCAGCCGGGTTTGGACTGCACGGCGGCAAAGTAGGCGTTGTGCCGCGCGGTCCACAGCCGGGTACGTTCTTCGGGCGTCTCCGCCCACTCAAAGGCGTTGCCACCCAGGTCGCTGGCGAGTTCCTGCACGGTTTGCGCCTGCTCTTTCACGCTGGCGGGCGAGCCGTGGAATTCCATCAGCAGCATGGGCTCTTCGCGCAGGCCCAATTTGGCGTACGTGTTCACCATGCGCACGGTGTTTTTGTCGATCAGCTCCACACGTGCAATCGGTACGCCCAGCTGGATAACCTGAATCGTGGTGCGCACGGCCGCCTCAATGCTGGGGAACGAGCAGATGGCGGCTGACACGGCTTCGGGCAGTGGATAGATTTTGAGCGTGATCTCGGTCATCACCCCCAGCGTGCCTTCGCTGCCGACCATCAGTCGCGTCAGGTCGTAGCCCGCACTTGATTTCTTGGCGCGGGTGCCGGTGCGGATCACGGAGCCATCGGCCGTCACCACCTCCAGCGCCAGCACGTTTTCGCGCATGGTGCCGTAACGCACGGCGTTGGTGCCGCTGGCGCGTGTGGCCGCCATGCCACCGATCGACGCATCAGCGCCGGGGTCAATCGGGAAAAACAGGCCCGTGCTCTTGATCTCTTCATTGAGCTGCTTGCGCGTGACGCCGGGCTGCACGGTTACGGTCAAATCTTCGGCATTGATGCTCAGCACCTTGTTCATGCGACTCACGTCGATACTGATGCCGCCCTGCACCGCCAGCAAGTGGCCTTCCAGAGACGAGCCCACGCCAAAGGGGATCACCGGCACGTTGTAGTCGCCCGCCAGCTTCACGGCGTCCGCCACATCGCGGGTGGATTCGGCAAAGATCACGGCCGATGGCGGCGGTGCGGAGAACGACGACTCATCGCGCCCGTGCTGCTCACGCACCACCAGCGCGGTGGAGCAGTTGGCGACAAAGCGGGCTTTCAGGGCGTCGATCAGGGCCTGTGGCGTGGCGCGCTGGTTGATTTCAGGGAGCAGGTGGGCGGTTTGGGCAGGAGCATTCATGGGGTTTCCGGTTGGCGCTATTTTGGGTGTTTTGTGCGCATCATGCAAATGACGGTCATCGGTCACGGCAAGGGCGATAATACGGGCGCATCACGTACACCAAGATTATGTGAGGGGGGACATCACGTTGAGAATCGCTCTGCTGGAAGACGATCTGGATCATGCCGACACGACCGCTCGCGCACTGCACACGGCGGGTCATAGCTGCGAGGTGTTCACCCGGGGGGAAGCCTTCTTGCGGGCAACACTGCACGACACGTTTGATGTGCTGATTCTCGATTGGGGTCTGCCCGACATGACCGGGGTGCAGGTGCTGGACACCATTCGCCAGCGCCAGGAAGCGGTGCCTGTGCTGTTTCTGACCAGCCGCGATGCCGAGCAGGACGTGGTGGAAGCCCTGAGTCACGGTGCCGATGACTATCTGGCAAAGCCTCCCCGGCCAGCCGAGTTGCTGGCCCGGCTGGTTGCGCTCAAGCGCCGTGCCGACAGTGCGGGGGCAATGCCCAAGCCGCTGTCCATCCCGCCTTTCGTACTGGACCCCGTCTCCAGCTCGGTCAAGCTCAACGGCGAGCCGGTGGAGTTGACCCTGCGCCAGTTCCAGTTGGCCCTGGTTCTGTTTCGCAACGTGGGCCGCCTGCTGTCGCGCACCTACCTGCTGGAGGCCGTCTGGGGGCTGAATGACCAGGTACAAACGCGCACGCTGGACATTCACATCAGCCAGCTCCGCAGCGCGCTCAAGCTGCCGGACAACGGCTGGCGCATCACCTCGGTCTATGCCCATGGGTATCGTCTTGAGCCTCTGGGCTAGTCCGGCGCGGTGGCGTGGGTATGCCGCTGCCCTGTTGGTCCTGGGTCAGCTCGGGCTGGTGTCAGCGCAAGCGGCGGACGAACTCTCTGTCACCGTTGCGCCGGGCGACACGCTGATCAGCATCAGCCAGCGTTTCCTGCAGGAGCCCAAGCGTTGGCCCGAGCTCAAGC
>JAABRC010000102.1 GCA_011391115.1 Candidatus Egaibacter danicus
GTCGACCGCTTCGCGAAATCATGCGCCAGCCCGTGTTCATCGTGGCTGCAATTGCCGGTTCATTGGGCTATGGCGTCATGAACCTGCTGATGGCCGCCACCCCTATCGCCATGCAGCAGTGCACCTTGCCGTTTTCCGACGTGGCACTGGTGCTGGAATGGCATGTGATCGGCATGTTTGCGCCGGGGTTTTTCACGGGTCATCTGATCAAGCGTTTTGGTGCGCTTCCCATCATGGGTGTGGGGGTTCTGCTCAATGCGTTGTGCATCGCAATTGCGCTCTCGGGCGTTGATTTGCACCAGTTTCTGGCGGCCCTTTTCCTGCTGGGTGTGGGGTGGAACTTCCTGTTCACGGGCAGCACCACGCTGTCTTTGCAGACCTACACGCCTGCGGAGAAAGATCGGGCACAGGGCGCACTGAATTTCTTCATGTTTGCCACACTGGCTGTCAGCTCATTTGCATCCGGCGTGCTGGTCACCACGCGTGGCTGGACATTGCTGAACATCGGCTCGCTGGTACCTGTAGCAATGACAGGTGCTGCGCTGGTATGGCTGATGATGCGGCCAGCAAGACCGGTATCGGTCGAAGCTCCCTAGAACCAGAACCGGCTGTCCAGCCAGCGCTTGAGTTCCTCGAATACGGGTTCATTTTTCAGCTCGTTGAATATCTCGTGGTACATCGACTCAAAACAGCGTGATGTCACGACGGCCTTGGGCGCTATGGTGGCAAAGGCACGGCTTCCAGCCGGATTGACCAATCTGTCCTCTCCAGCCCACATCAGCAAGGTCGGCACCTTCCATTGAGGAGCTTTGGCCAGGACAGGCGGACCTGCATCGACAATGAACTTGGCGAGCCGGCCGGATACCCGGTCATGCACGAGATGGTCGGCCTTGTACGCAGCGACCACTGCCGGATCGTGCGAAATGAAAGACGCATCCAGCCCGTTGCCGACCCGCAGGTTGGGGGCAAACCGGGGCACCACACCCATCATGATTTTCTGGACACTGTTCAGCCCGGGCGACAGTGCGGGCGATGACATGATCAGCCCATCTACCGGGCGAACACCCAGCGACACAAACCGGCCGGCCACCAGCCCCCCCATGCTGTGACCCAGCAGAATCAATGGCGTGCCATTGTCAACACGTATGCGGGTGCTGTCCACGATGTCGGCCAGATCATCCAGCAGCCGCGTGCTACCGGGCAAACCACCACGCACACCGCCCGATTCGCCGTGACCGTACTGGTCCAGGCCGCGCACCGCAAAGCCCCACTCGTTCAGCCGCTGGGCCACATGGTCGTAACGACCGGCATGCTCTCCCAACCCGTGAACAATGACGATCACGCCACGGCATTTTTGACCTTTCTCCAGCGGCCAGTCCTGAATGGCAATGTTGTCGCCGTCCTGGGCAACAAAGGTGGAGAGGGTTGAGTCAGTCGACATGGGGGCGTCCGTGAGCAATTCAGGGCATTTGAGCCATCACATGGGCCACTGCAGCCGTGAGTTTCTTGGCATACGGAACATGCAAAAACTCGTTGGGGCCATGCGCATTGCTCTTGGGGCCCAGAACCCCGCACACCATCATCTGCGCCTTGGGGAAGCCTGCGGAGAGCATGCTCATCAATGGAATGGTGCCGCCCTGGCCGATGTAACCGCAAGGCGAACCAAAGTGGGCATTGGAGGCGGCATGCAACGCCGATTCAAACCACGGCGTGGTTGCTGGTGCGTTCCAGCCGGTGGCGCTGCCCGCACCTTCAAAGGTGATTTTGGCCTGATACGGCGCGTTATCTTCCAGCAACTGCTTCATTTCCTGCACCGCCTGTGCTGCATCTATCAATGGCGGCAACCGCAAGCTCAGCTTGAAGGCGGTGTAGGGCCGCAGCACATTGCCGGCATCCTTGATGGCGGGAAAACCCTCCGCTCCGGTGACACTCAGCGTGGGTGTCCAGGTGCGGTTCAGCAGCGCCTGCACCGGGTCCGTCGTGGTAGGCAATGTGAACACGGATGAGCCAGCACAGTCATAGTGCGCCCACGGGAACCGCTTGTGAACCTCGTCCCCCAAAATCGCGGCGGTGGCCCGTGCCTGGTTCAGCCGCTCAGCCGGCACTTCGCAATGAAAACTGGCCGGCAGCAAACGCCCGGTTGCACTGTCTTCCAGACGGTCCAGCACTTGGCGCATGATGCGAAAACTCGACGGCACCAGACCACTGGCATCACCTGAATGAATGCCTTCGGTCAGCACCTCTACCTTCAGCGTGCCGCTGGCCATGCCGCGCAGGCTGGTAGTCAGCCACAACTGGTCGTAATTGCCAGCGCCAGAGTCCAGACAAATCACCAGTGCCACATCGCCCAAGCGGGTGCGCAGTGCATCCACATAAGGCAGCAAGTCGTAGGAGCCACTTTCTTCACACGTCTCGATCAGCCCGACGATGCGCGGATGGGGAACGTTCTGGTTTTTCAGCGCTTGAACGGCTGCAATACTGGCATATATCGCATAGCCATCATCTGCCCCACCCCGGCCATACAGTTTGCCGTCTTCGAATTTGGGCGTCCAAGGGCCCAAATCTGATCGCCAGCCATTGAATTCGGGTTGTTTGTCCAGGTGACCGTACATCAGGACGGTTTGCGTGCTGTTCGCCCTGGTCGCGGGAACTTCAAAAAACAGCACCGGTGTGCGACCTTCCAGCCGGACGATTTCCAGCATCAACCCCGGTACTTTCTGGGCTTCGACCCAGGCCGCTGCATTGCGAACGGCCATATCAATGTAACCATGCTGCAACCAGTCCGCATCAAAGCCAGGAGATTTGGCAGGAATGCCGATGTAATCCGTGATCTGACGGACGATATCGCCGTCCCATTGACGGGTCACATCGGACAGGGCGAGAGCGCTGTCCAGCAGACCGGCCGGAAGCTCGCGGTGAAGAGGTGCGCTCATGAATGAATCTCCCGATTTTGACAACGGGCGTAACCCGTCAAGATAGCTACTTTACCTGCGCAGGCAAGTGTGCGCCAGCACCTGGCCAGCGCCTCAGGTGTAACCCTGATCCCGCAACCCCCATGTAAACTGCAGACATGCCCCACCTGGTAGAAAACCTCGCCAACCTGACAACCCACAAGGACCGGGATGAGTTGGAGATCGCGCTCGTCCTGACGATCAAGGACCTGCTTGCCCCGCTCACCATTGCGATCTGCCGAATCGTGGGCGAGCGGGATGATGAACGCTGGTTTACATGCACCTTCCTGGGCCCCGGAGAGCGCGTGCCAAAGACCGACTCCGCATGGAACAACCGCGACATCTTGCCCAGGCTGTCCGATCACCCCCTGCGACAACAGGCATTTGATACGCAACAAGTGATACGGCAGATCAGCTCACCCAATATCACGGTGTTCCCGCTGTCCAGAAGTTTTGAAATGCGAAGCGTGCTCGAAGTTCATACCGAAGGCCCGTTGGCGGAAGAGTCCATCAAGCTGGTCACAGGCGTGTTGCGTCTCTACAGTAATTTTCAGAATCTGCTGGACTACGGTGAGCGCGATACGCTGACCGAGTTACTCAACCGGAAGACATTTGACGGCGCCTTCATGAAGGCGACCATCGAACAGAACAAGGCGTCAGATCTGGAGCAGAATGACCGCAGGGATGCATCCGGTGCAGGCCGCTATTGGCTGGCAATGATCGACATTGACCATTTCAAACGGGTCAATGACACTTACGGCCACCTGATTGGTGACGAAGTGCTGCTGCTGTTAGCCCGCCTGATGCGAACCTGTTTTCGATTTCACGACCAACTCTACCGCTTTGGGGGCGAAGAGTTCGTGGTGCTGATGCGCTGCAAGAACGAAGTGGACGCAGGCCATGCACTGGAGCGACTGAGAAAAAGCACCGAGAACCATCTATTCCCTCAAGTCGGCCACATCACCATCAGCATTGGCTTCTCTGAGGTACGTACCGGTGACACACCCAGCGGAGCATTCGAGCGGGCAGACAAAGCGGTTTACCATGCCAAGGCCAGTGGCCGCAATCGGGTGTGCAGCCATGCAGCGCTGGTTGTCGAGGGGATATTGGTGGAACAAGCCACCAATATGGGTGACGTCGAACTCTTCTAGCGCCAGGGAAACTAAGTGGCCTTCCTGGGTGTCAGCGAAATGCTAAGGCCTTGCGGTGTCACCTGAAAACCGCCGGGCGCATAGCCCCAGCCGTTCACCACACTCAGGTCTTTGGCACTGATTTGATGCAGTGAAAAATCGTTGAGCAAACGTTCAGCGAGGAATGGCGCCAATCCGTTCACCAATGGTTGATACCGCTCGGGTACACCCGTTAGCTGAAGGCTGTTTACCTTGACCCCGGTCAGGCGAATGGTATTGTCCGATGGCTCAAAACGCAAGCCGTAGTCCATCGACAACGATCCCTGAAAGGCAGAACGCATCAGGCGTTCGCTGAGGTTGAGCTCCATCTCGGTCGCGATGCGGTTGGTATCAGGCAGGAGTTTGATGCGTGGAGCCAGCGCCTGCAGATCCAGCAGTTCTGCCACACGCTCGTTGAACGGAAACCGTTTGGCGATCAATTCCAGCAACTGGGCCTGGCTGATGGTGTAAGAACGCGGACCCGGACTGAGGGCGGCGCAGCCCGCTAGCGCTACCATTGCCAAACCCAGCACGAGCATTCGAACATAGTGAACCATTGGTTTTCTCCCTGCAACGTGTTGATCCGATAGCATCATATTGCAGCCGTCAAAAGGTGGGCGGCCGACGCTCGCGCAAAGAGGCCACCCCCTCCTGAACGTCCGGCCCGCCAAAACCCATGAACTCCAGCGCCAGCGAGGCATCGAATGAAGGGCCTGCCTGACGCAGCCAGTTGTTGAGTGCGTATTTTGTCCATCGAATAGCCGTTTGCGAGCCTGCCGCCAGCTTGTCTGCCACTTCCCAGGCTTTGGGCAACAGCTGGTCATCAGCTACGGCCAGTGATACCAGACCCATGCGCTCGGCCTCGTCTCCGCTAATGGGCTCGCACAACAGCAGGTAGTACTTGGCCTTGGCCATGCCGCATAACAAGGGCCAAATGATGGCAGCATGGTCCCCGGCGGCAACTCCCAGCCGGGTATGGCCATCCACAATCTTCGCCGATCGGGCCGCGATCGAAATATCGGCAAGCAGACCCGCTACCAGGCCGGCACCAACAGCCGGGCCATGAATGGCACTGACAATGGGTTTGTCGCAATTGATGACGTTGTAGACCAGATCGCGCGCTTCCTTCCATACACGCGTACGCACCGTGAAATCATTGGCCATGTCCTGCACCAGCGCCAGATCACCGCCACCGGAAAAGCCCATGCCTTCCCCGCGCAATACTGCGCAACGCACGCTGTCATCAGCACCAACATCACGCCAGATTTCCGTGAGTTCACGGTGGCCGTCATGGCCAGCAGTAGGCAGCTTGCCGTTGGTGCCGGTTTTCATCTGGATATCCAGCACGGAGTCCCCTACGCCACGACGGGTGATTTGAAGCGTCTGGTAGCGGCTGTAGTCAATGGCTGCATGGCTCATGGCGTCTCCTTGGGCAATGGAACATGTTCCGTGCATTGTCTGCGGTGTTGATCTTGGTCAAAGAAGGATTCCGCTGTAGAGTGCATGATTAAACAGTTAATAGAGGGAGACTAATGTATGGACAAACACCAGGCCGATTCTTACCGCCAGCAGTTGCAGGCCATGCGTACTGCGCTGCTGGCCCAGATTGCACAACAACGCGGCGGTGTTGTGAGCCGTGCTGATGCTGCAGTCGCGCATTTCGAGCGTCCGGAAGATTCGCGGGCACAGGTGACTACTGAACGGGAAACCGAATTCGCCATTGCCGAGCATGAAACCGCCGAGCTCAACGCCATAGATGCGGCGCTGAAGCGCATTGATGCCGGGAAATATGGGGAATGCACAGACTGTGGCGTTGATATCGGGGCTGCGCGATTGCACGCCGCGCCTGAAGCCCAGCGCTGCATTCCCTGCCAGGAAAAATTTGAACATCAACACCCCATCTGAAAGAAACGCTTGCATGACTACTTTCCATGCCGTCGTCTGGATCGACCATACCGAAGCCCATGTTGCGCAGTTTGACCGCGAACATGCCGAATCGCACCGCGTCAAGTCGCGCAGCCATCACAAACATCAGGGCAAAGCGGAAGACAGTGCGTCGTTTTTCGCGGACGTCGCCATGGCACTTGCCGGGGCACATGAAGTATTGCTGACCGGCCCCGGTCTGACGCGAACCAAGTTCAGCGAATGGGCAGTTGCACACCAGCCTGCCGTGGCCAAAACCATCGTGGGTTCCGAACCCTGCGACCATCCGACGGACGGGCAGTTGGTGGCCTTTGCCAAGCGTTACTTCAAGAAATTTGACAGAATGGCCGGGGACCCTTCCGTCGCCTGAGCCATTCTCTGGAGCAGGGGGAAGCGGGCTCAGATCCAGCCAGTAAACCTAACCGCCAGCCCTGCCAGAGCGCAGGCGGCGATTGCCGGGATCACGCCAATCTTGTAGCGCAGCAGGGCGAGGGCCGCAGTAAAGGCAATCAACAGCCCCACCCAGTCTAATTGGGATATAAATGCGCCTGTAGCCCCCTTTTTATACGCGATATACGCTATGAAAAACAGAGCAAGACTGGCAATCACCCCTACCACTGCGGCCGTGATGGCTGTCAGTGGTGCTGTGAAGTGCAGTTTGCCGTGGGTAGACTCCACCACCGGCCCGCCAGCCAGGATGAACACAAATGAAGGCAGGAAGGTGAACCAGGTCACCACGGTGGCAGCCAGGGCTGCACCCAGGAACAGGGCGTCCGGCCCCAGCACCTGTTTTGTCCAGCCACCCACAAACCCGACAAACGCCACCACCATAATCAGAGGTCCGGGCGTGGTTTCACCCAAGGCCAGGCCATCAATCATCTGGGGTCCGGTAAGCCAGCCAAACTGCTCGACTACCCCCTGATACGCATAGGGCAGAACGGC
>JAABRC010000103.1 GCA_011391115.1 Candidatus Egaibacter danicus
CGGCGGGTGTATGACGCGCACACCTTGCTGCAGGTCGCCAGCGTTCCCATCGATCCCTGAATGCCCGTACCCGTTGCTTCAAAAATCGACCATGAGCAGCAAGTTGAGCTGCCGACCCGGTTGCGTGTAGGCATCTACTACCACGGGTACCGCGTTGGAAGCAAGCCCTTGTACGTCAGACCAGTTCCAGTATTTCTGATTGGTAAGGTTGGTGATGGCGAAATTCAGACGCACGTCCTTGCGAATTCTCCACTGGCCGCTGAGGTCGAGTGTGTTGGCGGCGGGAACCAGGAACTGCAACTGCGAAGTGGATTTCGGTATGTACCTGCTTTCAAGCTCGCTGGCTTTTTTCGTCGCATGGTGAGTCAGGTCCAGGCGCCAGTCCCAATCGGAGGTCTCATACTTCAGACCCACTGATAACCTGGCGGGTTCGATGTAGGTGAGTGGCAGTCCATTGGTGTCATTGGTCCCGCGGGTCTGGCCATAGCTGAATGGTGAACTCAAAATGCCGCCCGCAAAACGTCCCCAAGCCATGTTGCCCTTGATTTCAAATCCGCTGATGGTGGCCTTGTCGATGTTGACAGTCTGAAAAAGAGTGGGGTTTGCCGGTGAGGCCACAAGCCCGTTCGCTGTGCCCAGATCTTTCTTTTCCTGAATGAGGTTGGTGTAACGGCCTGTGAAAGCCGCCACATCAAGCGACAGTTGATCCAGCCGTGTACGCAACCCAATCTCGACGTTCTGGCTCTTCTCGGGTTTCAAATTCGGATTGGGCAAGAGCTTGGCGTTGAAGCCCTCAAATACATTGTTGACTTGCTGCGCTTCAGGTGCGCGAAAGCCGCTGGCGTAATTGCCATAGACCGACCATTGGGGCGTTGCCCGATACATCACGCCCAGTTTGGGAGAAAAAGCCGAACCCGAAAGCGACGTGCCGGGTATTGTGGACGGGCTGGGGTAATAGCCATCCTGGCTCAATACCGCTAGCGAAAACCAGTCCATGCGCGCGCCAGGGGTAATGCTCCAGTCGTCACTGATCAACTCACTTTGGACATAGATGGCATTGCTGGTATCGCGGGTATCGGGAAAGTATTTCTTGGGTAAAAAGGGAGTCAAGGGAGCGGGATCGCTGCCGTCGGCGAAGCTGGACAGATCCGTGCTGACGTGATCCACACCGTAGGTGACCTTCTGTGACCATACGGACGTCAGGGTCGTTACCTTGCTGACCTGCACGTTGGCCTGCCAGGCACGTTCGTTGTAGGACGTTTTGCGCACCCGCACGCCGCCGTCAAAGCGCACGGTCTGGCCGTTGTCTTGCGCAGCGCCGATTTGCCGGCTCAGCACCGTTTGTAATTCGTCAGCCAGAGAGGCCTTCAACTGGTACCGACCGATCCAGGTGAGTCGATTGCGGTCCATGGTTTTTGAGGATGTCTCATCGACGACAGACGCAGCAACGTAGGGGGGCTTGGCTCTGTTGGACAACAGGTTGAAGTCACCGTCTTTCGTCACATGCTCCAGGGTCACCACGTGTCGCTGATCTGCGGTAGGGCGCAGTACGAGCTTGCCCAGCAACGAGTCACCCCAACTGGTCTGGGGGTTGGGTGTGGTGCGGTCCACATTGGCGGCATTGTTCGCACCCATACTGCTCATGGCTCCGGCACGATTCCTGGTGCCGGTGAGTAGCCATTCTGCGGTGTCGCTCGCGGCTCCCGCCACTGTGCCGCCGACTGTTTTCCCACTGTCGTCACCGCTGTAGCTTACCCAGGCCCGGCCACCGAGAGCCTTGCGTTCACCGTTGGGTAGATTCAAAAAATCAGCAGGCTCCAGGGTAATGAAGTTCACCAGACCGGCCAAACCGTCAGATCCATAGAGCACGGAACTGGGTCCACGCAGGATCTCGATGCGCTTAAGCAGGCTGATGGACACCGAGTCACGGCCAAAAGCGTTGCTGCCGTTGATATAGCTTCGTGGCAGACGCACGCCGTCAACCAGCATCACCACCCGGTTTCCACCCTGGCCGCGGATATTGAAACCCGCATTCGAGTCCGCTCCTACGGGATTACCTCGTCCCGTTACGCTAAAACGGGCGGGGGCTCGTTTGACGGACACATTTGGCAGGTTTTTAGCCGCACCCCGAATGTCACCAATCTGACCCTCCTCAATTTCCCTGGCGTTGATGACGTCCAGGGATAGGGGCAAGTCGTCGTCAAGCTGATCGCTGCGCGAGCCGCTGACAACGACCTCCCTGAGCGTGGCTACGGCGCGTGGCACCCCGGTTTGGGCATGTGCGGTGACCAGTGTGCCAAATGCGAAACCAAGTAATCGGGTGAGTTGCTTGAAGGTATGGCTTCGATTCTGGTGGGGCATTTTTTGTGTGTTCGCACGCCTGATAGCAACTCAGGCTGCAGCCAATTGAAACGCGGTCAGTCGTTGCAGGTTGGGGATGCGGATATCGCGCCGGTCAATTTCGATCAAGCCATGTCCTTCCAGCTCATGCAGCACGCGCGAGAAGTACTCTGGCGTGAGCGAAAGGCGGGACGCAATCGTGGCTTTGCTGACCTGGAGCGAAACGGTCCGCGCCTCGGAAGGTTCGCAGTCGTCGAATGTCTGGCCTCGCAGCAGAAAGTCGATGACCCGCTGCAACCCGGAGTGCAGCGCGTACGCCTCAACATCGTGTATCAGCCCGTGCATGCGACGAGCCAGCCCGGCCAGCATGCGCAGTGCGAAACGGTGGTCGCGTTCAATCTCGGACAGCACGGCCTGCTTCGACACTGTGAGCAGCAACGTGTCGGCAAGTGCCTGGGCGTTCAGGATGTAGGGGCGGTCCGTGAACATGATGGCTTCGCCGAAACTCTGCCCAGGGCCGATCAATTCCACCACTTTTTCCTGCCCTGTTGGCGACAACACGAACAGCTTGACTTGCCCGGTGACCACGACATGGAACTCGTTGCAGGGCTCACCCAGGCGGAACACCATGTCAGCGCGCACCAATCGGTTCAGAATGCAGGCATCAGCAACGTGTTTCAACTCGGCCGGACTCAGGTCGTTGAACAACGGCAGCATTGAAAGGTATCTCGGCACGTCAAACGGGCGCGGATCCATGGCGTATCTCCTGAATGGGCAATGGCGCGATTGTGGTGAAGCACCTTCGCCGCCAAATTGACCTACATCAAGGTTACGTTCCGACGCCAGCTCCGCGCGTCAGTTCGAATGCCGTGGCCAGCAGTAGTGCTGCGATGAGGTTATGCGCCAGAGTCAAGGGGAGCGATGCCCCATTTCCGGCCAGCAACAAGCCCAACGCAAGTTCCACCGCCAGGAACAACAACAACAGCAAACCTGGGCCACGTCGCCCCTGTCCTGGTGCCGCCAGACCAACCGGCAGCAGAACGAGCACTACGAACAGGCTCGCCATCCGGTGGACCGTCTGGACAAGTGCGCCCGAGGCATTCAGCGGTGGCGTCGACGCCAGCACTGGCTCACGCCAGGGGTTTAACGCCTGCCACGACGCAGTGTGGGAAGCGGCGATGCAGTCGGCCAGACTGTTGCAACTCGTTGCCGCATACGATGCGCTCACCAGTGTGCCCAGTAATACTTGACATATGAGTAGGGCCAAACCCAACGCGGCCCATGCCCGCAGTCGGGGGGTGTCGGGAGGGTCTGGGTGCCACGCCAGGCGCCAGCACAGCGCCAGCATCGCAAAGCCGCCCAGCAGGTTGCCCATCGCCACGGCCGGCAATGGCGAGTTGCTGGACCAGCGGCCGAGCACTGCGAGGAACAGCGCCAGCGCCAATAGCGCCAGCGCCACGCGCCCCTCACGCCACCGCACCGGGCGTGTGGTCACGCAGACCAGCACCATACCGATCACCAGCAGGAGTGCGGTGCTGGCTACGATGCGATGGGCCAGCCGGGCCAGGGCTGTGGCTTCATTTTCGCCCCCTGAAGCCGGCAAGCCCTGCTGCAATTCGAGCAGACTCTGGCCATAGCAGTGCGGCCAGTAGTGGCAGGACAGGCCGGCTCTGGACAGTCGGATAAATGCGCTCAGGCAGATGACCATCAGCACGAGCGCGGTACAAACCCATGCCATGCGCCGCAAAATTATCAGACGTCGCCCATGATGGACCACCACGGCCGGGTGTTCTGGCGGCGCTGCCGGGGAAGGTAGATCGCGGTCGTTTGCCATGTTAGTACGGGCGTCCATACGGCTGGATTGTGCCCGGGCTGCAGCATGACACCGATCGGTAAATTGCGCTTTCTTATCTTGGTTCAATTTCATTTATGGGCTCGCGCCGCAGAATTTCGTCGGATGGTCGCGCAAATTCATTGCGACCCAAAGGAGACAGCATGAATACGACTGAGCAGGACAAAGAGAGCATTCCCTGGATGCAACAGCTGTTGGACAACCCGTTCCTGCTGCTGTTCATTGGTGTCATGGTGCCGATGGTCGTTTACACGCTGTGGGGCGTGATCGACATATTGACCGTGCCGCTCGCGAAATAGTGACTCGCGTCACCGCCCAATTCATTTAACGCGAAGGATCCCATCATGAGCGCCATCTTGCCCCCGTCAGAACGCCTTTGGTGGAAACACCCACTTGATCGTGTGGAAGGCACATGGATTGCCATCGCCTTCGTCTGGTGCATGGTGATGTTTTTCATGATGGTTGGCTGGCATATCTACGGCAAGCAGAACCTTTCTACTGAAACCTATCGCACCACACCCGAAATGTTTACCGCAAAGGCTCAGGCGGTGGTTGACAAGTACACGGTGCGTACCGAGACCGACGCAAAAATTCCGGTGGTACACCCACCGGAGGGAAGCGACGTGTACCTGATTGCCCGGTTGTGGAGTTGGTGGCCCATCATTGAGCTCGAGAAAGGCAAGACCTACCGGCTCCACCTGACCTCCCTGGACTACAACCATGGGTTCTCGTTGCAGCCGACCAATATCAATATTCAGGTCGTACCCGGCTTTGAGCACGTGGTGAATGTCACACCCAATCAGTCCGGGCAATTTTCTGTCGTCTGCAACGAATACTGCGGCATCAACCATCACACGATGGTTGGTCGCATGTACGTGAAATAAGGAGCGTGCCATGTCCAGTGCTGTGACTTACCGGACCTGCCCGCGATCGGGCTTGCAGTTTGAAGGCCAGGCCGAGAAGCTGATGATTGCCAACGCCTTCGTGGCTGTGGTGTTTCTGCTGATTGGCGGCATCCTCGCCATCGGCGTTGTGTTGACCCGCTGGCCGGCCGTGCACTGGCTCGCGGCCGACACTTTCTACCAGGTTCTTACCGCACACGGCATCGACATGCTGATTTTCTGGATCATCTTTTTCGAGGTTGCCGTCCTCTACTTCTGTTCATCGACTTTGCTGCGATGCCGCATCGCTACACCGAAAATTGCGTGGCTGGCATTTGCGTTGATGCTCATTGGTGCCATTACCAACAATGTCGCCGTTTTCCAGGGCAGTTCCAGCGTGATGATGACGAGCTACGTCCCCATGATGGCGGCACCGAGCTTTTACCTGGGGTTGATCCTGTTCGCTGTAGGTGCGTTGATCGCCTGCTTCGTATTCTTTGGCACACTGGTGATCGCCAAGCGCGACAAAACCTATACAGGTTCCGTGCCGCTGGTGACTTTCGGGGCAATCACGGCAGCGATTATCGCGGTGTTCACGATCACGTCTGGTGCGATCATCCTGATTCCCACCTTCCTGATGTCCGTGGGCGTTGTCAAGGAGGTTGACCCGCTGGTTTACCGGACGATCTGGTGGGCCTTCGGTCACTCGTCGCAGCAGATCAACGTCGCGGCACACATCTCGATCTGGTACGCCGTGGCGGCCATTGCGTTCGGTGCCAAGCCAATGAGCGAGCGCGTGAGCCGTGGTGCCTTCCTGCTTTACATCCTGTTTCTGCAACTGGCCAGTGCGCACCACCTGCTGGCCGACCCTGGTGTGAGTACGGCCTGGAAGGTCGTTAATACCAGCTATTTCATGTACTTTGCCGTGCTGGCCTCAATGATTCATGGCCTGACCATCCCTGGCGCGATTGAGGTGGCACAGCGGCAAAAGGGCTATACCAAAGGGCTGTTCGAATGGTTGCGCAAGGCGCCCTGGGGCAACCCGGTGTTCTCAGGCGTGTTTATCTCGCTGATCGGTTTCGGCTTCCTGGGCGGCATCTCCGGCGTGATGATGGGTACCGAGCAGCTCAATATGCTGATCCACAACACGATCTATGTGCCGGGCCATTTCCACGCCACTGTGGTGGTGGGCACGACGTTGTCGTTCATGGCACTGACTTACTTCCTGATCCCCGTGCTGTTCCGGCGCGAAATGATCAACCCCGGTCTTGCAAAGGCCCAGCCTTACCTGTTTGGCCTATCGATGTATTTCTTTTGCCTGGTGATGATGGGCGCTGGCACACTGGGTGTTTCGCGTCGGCACTGGGATATGGCCTTCAGCGGCGCGGCACAAGCCTATGAATGGCCCGGTGCAGCCTACCTGATGATGGGCCTGGTCGGCATCGCGGGCATTGCGGCGATCCTCGGTGGCGCCATCTACATCTACATCACGGTCGGCTCGCTGCTGTGGGGCAAGAGGCTTGACAGTGGTGCGGTCAGCGCCCGCTTCACACCGATTCCCCCAACACCAGCCGGGGTCGCCGTGCAGAACTACGGCTCGGCAGGCTTTGCAGCTCCGGGAACGTTCGCACTGGCGATGGTGTTTTTGGCCGCCTTTGTGCTGTATTACTTCATCAACTGGAAGTATCTGTCCCAGGTTTGGGGTCTCAGCTGACCCGGAGGTGCCGGTCATGAACCAGACACTCGTACTCACTGCCCGTACACCGGCGCGCCTCGTGCGTGATGTGCTGGGCCTGTTCAAGCTGCGTATTGGCCTGATGATCATGATCACCGCGCTCGTGGGTTTCGCGGTAACGCCCGGTCCGGCACCCAGTCTGGCACAGGTGTTGGTGC
>JAABRC010000104.1 GCA_011391115.1 Candidatus Egaibacter danicus
ACGCGGATAGCCGGCACGTTCACAACCCAGCGCCACAATGTCCTCGGCGGTCACCTTGCCCTTGGGAAAACGGTCCAACACCACCGGGGTGGCCGATACCCAGCGCGTGGCCGGGCGCGACCAGGTGCGTTCATGCAGGGACATGGCAGCCGTCGGGCGGGTCAGATTGAAGCGAATGCCCGCCAGCATGATGTGATCCACGGTGAGCATGGCCGCCACACAGCGCGCACGCTCCAAGGGGTCACAGGCTTTGGGGATCGCCATGGCCAGACCCAGCAGGGTGCCGTCGCCATAGTCGCTGAGATTGGGCAAGCCCAGCCAGGCCATGTGCAGATCAGGTGAATGGCCGTGCGCCAGCATGGGGGCGGTGTCCCCTAGCTTGGACAGCACCGCGCGGCGCAGGGCATTGGTGGCCAGCGCAGCGTGTTCAACGGCGATGGGTTTGGCCAGGCGCATGACCACCATGTCAGCCCAAGGTCCCATCGCAAAGGTTTGATTGGCGACATTGGCGTAACGCACCTGGGGCGCAATCGGACTGCGCTGGCCATTGGCAAAGGCCATGTCGAGTTGCTGCAGGCGACCTTGCCTGGGCACGCGCATGGCAATCGCCCCCTTGTCATGCGCCACCCATCGGCACGGCGTGACGCCCGGTTCAAGCGCCAGCATGGCCAGTGAATCTGATCGTCCCAGGTGCGTCACCCGCGCCACGGTGCGGGAGAGGCTGTCGAACACAGGGGGCGGTGGCTCGGTGTGCCAGACGTAGCTGACCTGGCCGTCAGGCACGGCCATGGGGAACTGGCGCGCCTGCTTGATGCGAAATTCAGGCAGCGCATCAGAAAGTGTTTTGATGGGGTAGTTGGTCGGCACAAAGGTGCAGCCATCCAAACCCCAATGCAGCGCCACGGCAGCCCCGCAGTCCACGTCGGGTGGTGCCTGCTGCTCGATCCACGCCAGCGCCAGGCGGTCTTCTGGCAATGCGGCATCCACCATGGCCTGGTAGAGCCGGTCGGGGTGCGGGGGCCACTCCACCTGCCTGCGCGCCGTCACATCGGCCGCGCCGTAGAGCCCCAGGAACTCGACGCTGAGCTTCATTGGCTGAGGTTGTCGCTGGCCTGAATGAGCTTTTCAAGGCGCTCGGACGCGGTAAATGTGGCGGGCTGCGCGAACTTGAAGCCTGCCGCCTTGGCCGCGTCCAGCGCTTGCCGCAAGGCATCGCCGGTGCTCTCCAGGGTCACCGCCAGGCTGGTGTCGGCCTGCAGCGGCGTGCGCACGACAAAGTCAGCCCGGGTGGCATCGAGTTCAGCCCCGGCACGCAGTTCCAGGCCAGCCACCAGTCGGGTGTGCATCAGCCACAAACCTAAAGCCGCAAGGTAGGTCTGCGCAGCGGCATCGGCGGCCGGGGTGATGGCGCCATTCACCGGAAAGTGGTAGCGCCGCAAACGGGTCAATGACAGCGATGAGCGCAACTCAATGCTGTTGACCCAGGCGCCTTTGGTGGCCAGTGCTGCGGGTATGTGGCCATGGCCTATTTCCGATGCCCTACCAACCGGTACCGGTTGTCCCTTGGCGTCTTTAATGGCTTTGGTTTCATCCATCGTCCAACCTTCAGCGCGGCTCTCTGACTTGAATCCGGTGACCGCGTCTCTGGCGATATTCATCGGGTCAATGCGAATGCCGACCTTCTTGGTCTGGAGGGCATCGAAGCCCATGATCTGGCCCGACAGCGCGGCGGGCCACTTGGCGGCACCCATCTTGGCGCCGGCAAAGCTGTCCCAGGCACCAAACAACAAGGTGCCCGGCGCGTTCTCCAGCAAGGCCGTGGCGCTGTCGGCTCTGGCCTCGGTGAGCGACTTGCCCACGGGCGTGGCCCGAAACGGTACACCAGCCAATTCCGAGTCGCGCAGCAAGGCGTCAAAAATTCTGTGTGGCAAGGCGTTGACCGACAGCACGCGCCCGGCAGCCGATACCTGCAGCGCGCCGACACCCACTTCGGGGCGATCCAGCAATTCCTCCAGCCGGTTGGCCCAGCTTTGGGTCGATTCGATCAGGATGTACTGGTGGGTGCCGTCCTCACGGATCGGGGATGCCAGATGGCCGACTTCGGCGTAGGTGGGGGGCAAGACAAAGAACTTGCCATCGTCGGGCAAGGCATTGGCCGGGATCAGATTGGCGCGCAGCGTGATGGCTGACGCGTGTTGGGTTGCGGACGCGAGCGCGTCGTAAAGATTGATCACCGTCATTTGGACTCCCCTGATGAATGTTTGTGGAATCATTATGACCATGAAGTCGTGACAGAAGTAGCGCGAAAGTCAAGATCATTGATTTCTTGCTGTTCTGGTAAAATTTCACTATGCGAAACGCCACGATTTCACCTGCATTGACGACAAAGCAAAGCCGATTCGTTCAGGAATATCTGGTGGACGGATGTGGCGCGCAAGCCGCGATTCGTTCTGGTGTGGCCCCTTCTGGCGCCCACGTCTGGGCTTCGCGGACGCTAAGGATCGCTAAGGTATCAGAGGCCCTGCAAGCGCGCCAAGCTGCCGACGCTACCCGGCTATCAATCCAGCGAGAAGACGTCCTGGTGGGGCTTCTGGAGGCCGTGGATCAGGCCCGTGAGCAGCGAAACCCCATGGGGATGATCGCCGGGTACCGTGAGATCGGTCGCCTTATGGGCTTTTACGCACCTGAGGTTAAAAGGGTTGACCTGAATGTGGACGGGCAAACGGAGATGGGGCGGTTGAATCAGATGTCCGATGCAGAGCTCTTGAAGATCATTGCGGCTGGGCAAGCTGCTTCAGGCCAACGACCGGCCGTTGACCTGGCGGGCGGACCACAGTGATCAGGCCGGCGCCCTCAAGCCGTCGGAGCCCGTCACTACAGGCGTCATCCGAGACATTGAGTAGTTTCAGCGCCTTACGGGTGAGCTTGACGGGTTTGCCGCCATTCATGTCCACCAACCAACGCACTGCCAGCGCCACATTGAGTGCCTTGCCGGGCAAGAGTGCCGCTGCACTCAACCAGTCCAGATTGATGGGGCCTTTCAAAAAGGGTTTTGCGTTGCCAACTTGAACCAGTTTCGAGCCAGTAACAGTTGGCCGCATTTGATAGCGCGTCACTGGGATGTGCGTATCGTCAGACACACCATATTTAAGAACATTCATAAAAGATAGGACGGGTGCCGCTTTGAGCCGGGGGTGGGTCCGTCAGGCTGCCGGTGGTGGCTGATAGGGTCCTTCACCGATACGGTTCATGATGTTGTCCCACATTCTGGTGCCGCGCTCATCCATGTAACGATCGGGGTAGCGCACCACCTTGGCATCACTGGCGAGCTCGAAGCCGTTGAGTACCGCCCTGCTTGCCTCGCGCATCGATGCCTGGGCCTGGGCAACCGCTACATCAAGCTGCTCAAGAGGCGCCTCTATCAACAGTGCGTCATGCACCGGGGCACAGACCTTGATGCCGGAGTCCGTCAACAGGATGCACGCCAGCCGCAGCATTTCGGCGCCATTGGCCTGCATCGGGAAGTTGCACAGGCTGCGTGGGTTGAGTTTGACCTCGTCCGTCGCCTGGGTGTGAATCTGCCAGCCGAACGAAGTCCAGAGCCGTCCACCGAGCACAGCCTCGTTCAGCACGTTGTCTGAGAACGCCCAGAAGGTGCGGTAAGTTTGGCGATGCAGCGCGAGCAACTGCCTAGCACGAACAACTGGCTGTTTGATGCGCAGCGCGAGGCTTTCGGCGCCCATGCCGTACTGCACGGCCAACACACATGCCTTGAATTGCTCGCGATCGGCTTTGTGCGTTTGTTTGGTGGCGTCTTGGGGTACCGCGCCGGCTTGCTTGGCAAAGGCGAGATATGGGTCGCCGCTGGTGTAGGCCGCCATCATGTTGGTGTCACCCGAAAGCGCGGCAGCAATACCGAACTCTTGCTGGCTCCAGTCGATATAGGCCAGGCCAAAACCGGGTTGAGGGCGGATCAAACCACGCAGCCAGGCAGATAAGCCAAAAGTGAAACGTGTCGTGGACGGCTGGTTACGCCCCGTGGTGGAGCCGAAGGCCGACAACATGCAACGGTTGCGACCGTCCACACCGACGGGCAGTTTCAGGCTGCGCATGGCGGACAAGGTTGCGCGTAACTCCCGCAAGGGCGCCAGCTGGGGGTACACCTCAGCCATAGCTTTGAACGTATCGTCGTCCAGCGCCAATGCCCCTGGCGCTGACCCACGGGGCTTCAATTGCGGCCATGGGATGTCCTGGGCAGTAAGGTACTGCGCAAACCTGGATGCCTTGAATGTGTGACCTTCGTACACCTGAAACTCGAGGTCGATGTCTGCAATGAGCTGGTGTTGAATGCTTGGCCAATACTGAACCAGTTTGGCGAGCATGTCGGTGTCAATCGGCAGACCGTTGGTTTCCATTCCGGCCAGTGCCTGCATGTAGCGGCCTCGCAGCAAAGCGCGGGGCCAGTCCAGCAGAGTCTGCATTTTTGGAAACAGGTTTGCCAGGGCAACCACGTCGGTTTCACAGTAGTTCAGGATACCGTTACGCTCGGCGTCTGTCCAAGGGCCACGGCGCAGCACCAATTCGCGCCACGCATCCTTTTCGTCCGCTGTGATGGCTGACAAGCCAAAATAGAGAAGTGCGCCGACCAGCCCCTTGCCGTGGAGCAGTTGCCGCCCGTTGGTGAGCCAACGGAACTCGGTAAACAGGTCCAAGGTGTGGGTCGGCAGTGCCCACCCCAGTTGCTGAAAACATGCAATTTCGGCAGAAGCGTAATAGGCCACGAAGAGTGCAGCGCTGTCGGTCGGGAACGGCGCTTGGGCCATCGCCGCCAGTTCGTCCTGCCAGTAGCGCAGGGTCTGGCCGGATTGAAGCTCTTGCGCCACCATGCACACGGGCACCGGCAAACTGCCCTCTTGCCCGTGTGCAGGGTGGAACTCGAAGTCCACCGCCCAAATCCCGTTGGGGAAGTTGGGCTGGCTCATCACACGGCACCCAGTAAAGCACGGATGACAGGGTGGTCGGGGTTGTCGATGATCTTGCCACGGAAAGCGATTTTGATGAGTTCTTCCATGGTGGCGTCGGGCCATACCGGATCTGGAAGAGCTGCAGCTGCCTGGTTAATGTCATACGCATTGATCGACTTGTTGGCAACCAGCCGAACCCAGTGGTCTTTTGCCATTTCGACCCCTTGTGCCAGGGACTCATGCCATGAATTCCATTGGCCGTCTTCGCCGGGCAGGATGACAGGAATAAGGAATGGGTTGTCGGTGCGGTCTATGGCAGCATGCAACTGTGCCGGTCGGGCCAGGCTACCCAACAGTGGCTGCACAAAAGGCAGCACGATGTAGGTGTCATTGGTGGCCTTGTCTTCGTACAGAAACACACGGAAGGTGCATGCTTCGTCGTCCGGCACTCGGAAGAACTTGGCGCGGTCAGGTTTGCCCACGGGGACCTTGTTCAGCACTTTTTTAACCGCCAGGCCAGTACTGTAGTTGGCAGGCAGGCGCAGGGCGTTGAGGTCGAAGCCTGAGACGGTGGTGGCCGCTGTTGGCACTGTAATTGAATTGGCAGGGGATGTTGCAGGTGTTGTCATGGTGATACTTTCTTGGGGGATAAGGGTTGCTGTCGGGATGGCGTGGCTCATTTGGTCGCTCCTGGTTGACCGAAGGTGTGGACACCCAAGAGGCGGCGTATGTCGTCGGTTTTCCAGTGCAGGCGCCCGTGAATGCGGATGGGGCGCAAGGGCCCCGTCTCCCTCATGGCGTAGATGCGCATGGTTTGTGGGCGCCGGTTCAGGTAGTAGGCAGCGGCAGCTGTCTCTAGTGTGGGGCGGGTGACGAGTTCCAGGGGTGGGAACTGTGGGGCATCGGTTTTAGTTTCCATAATTTCGCTTTCGCGTTTGTTGAACACGAAACGAATTAGGATGTCACAACACCCCTTACACGCAACCGTAATAGCTAGAAAGCAATGCCACCATTGGCAGAAATTCGGGAAACTCGCAACCCCTTACGAGGTAAGAGGTGGCCACTATCAGCTAAGTTGGTCCCAAGGCGACGCGGCCTTTTTTGCCGCTTTTTTATCTGGCTTTGCGCGTAGAACTTGACGTAATCGTGTGGCAGAAATGCCAAATGCAGCGGCGGTATTGGCAGCGAAAGCTTTAGCCCCCCGCGCCTTTTCGCTGTTTAGCATGGTTTGTGCTGCCAATTTACGCTCGGGTGTCCAGGAAACAGCAGTGCCATTGATCGGTACTGGGAATGGTGATGTGGCTGCAGGCGGTTCATTGACCAGTGGCGAAGTGTCCAATTCATCAGCAAGATCAACTTCCCTTTGAGTTCTTAGCCAATCGACAAGGCTGGTTTTTAATATCTCGGTGTCATTGTCGGGCGCGACAACCCCAATAGGCGCAGTGACCAGGCCACCGGCCTTAACGGCAGAAGTCAACCTGCGTATTTCCCAACTCAAGTCAGGCGACACACCGTATGGACTCTTTGGGTCATCGGGATCACGGACAGCCACATCGGCCAAAGCCCTCGGGTCAAAGCCCTGCATCAACGCCGCGATCTCCCAAATCTTGATCGAGGGAAGGTCTCGCCAGTCGGCGAAGTTGGGTGAAGTCGATCTCACTACGATATGCCTGCCTCAATCCGCACCCTCGCCCGGCACCCCAGCGCATGCGCATAGCGCTGCACGGTACGTAGCGAGGGGGCTCGCCGGCCGCTTTCCAGGCGCGCGATCACGCTTTGCGTGGTGCCCATGCGCTCGGCCACTTGGCCTTGGGTCAAACCGGCACGGCTCCTGGCCGCGATCAGCTCGCGCGCCATGTCGAACTCATCGGCCATCGCATCATATTCGGCACGTGTCGCGGGGTCGGCCAGCAGTTCAGTCTTGAGTGCTTTTAGTGTTTTCATATCTTCCCTTCCAATCGTTTCAGTGCATTTGCAAGCGCGCTGCGGGGTGTGTTG
>JAABRC010000105.1 GCA_011391115.1 Candidatus Egaibacter danicus
AACTGAATTTGAGCACTTTCTTGAAACCGGAGAAATCCGATCCTTAAAATTTCATGACCATCCGTGACATCCTCAAAATGGGCGACTCGCGCCTGCTGCGCGTCGCACAGCCGGTGAAGCTGTTCGACACCGATGAGCTGCATTTGCTGATCACTGACATGCTGGACACCATGCACGCGGCCAACGGTGCCGGACTGGCCGCACCGCAAATAGGGGTTGATCTGCAACTGGTGATTTTTGGCACGGACGAGCGCAACCCGCGTTATCCGGATGCGCCGGTGGTACCCCGCACGGTGCTGATCAACCCGCTGATTACGCCTGTTGGTGATGTTGAGGAGGAGGACTGGGAGGGCTGCCTCTCGGTGCCGGGCCTGCGCGCCATAGTGCCACGCTGGGCGCACATCCGTTACACCGGATTTGATCAATATGGCGACCCCATTGACCGCTCCGTAGAGGGCTTTCACGCCCGGGTGGTACAGCACGAATGTGATCACCTGATGGGCAAGCTTTATCCCATGCGGGTACGTGATTTCACAAAGTTCGGATTCACTGAAGTGCTGTTTCCGGGGCTGGATATGCCCCAGGACGACTGAGTTCAGGCCGCCAGGGCGGCGAGCAGCTCGGTCTCGATCTCGATCTGCATGCGGTTGTTCTGCAACTGCTGGCCATCAATCAGGAAGGTGTCGTCCACCCGCTCGCCCAGCGTGGCGACTTTGGCCAGTTGCAGGTTCAGGTGGTGCCGGGCCAGTACGCAGGCAACGCTGTACAACAGGCCAACCCGGTCGCTGGCCGAAATGTTGAGTAGCCAGCGCTGGGCTTTTTCGTCGGGCCGTAGCGTGACACGTGGTGCAATCGGAAAGCTTTTCACGCGACGCGAAACGCGGCTGCGGCGCGGGGGCATCAGCGGCCCCTGTTCCTGAATGGCACGGCTCAAACCATCCTCCAGCATACTGATCACTTCCCGGTACTCCTCGGGCGGGGCCGGGGTGGTGACCTGAAAAGTGTCCAGCGCATACCCGTTACTGGCTGTATGCACCCGGGCATCCTGAATGCTGAATTCAGCACGATCAAAGTAGCCGCAGATACGGGCAAACAGGTCAGCCTGATCCGGCGTGTAAACCACCACTTGCAGACCTTCACCCACGGGAGAGCGGCGCGCCCGCACGATGGACTGACCTGTTCCTACATGACGCGACAGCTGGCGGGTATGCCACGCAATCTCGGTGGCATCGTGACGCATGAAGTAACCCACATCCAGCGTGTCCCACAGCGGCTTGTGCGCCTCAAATGGCATGGCATAACTGGCGATCAGGATCAGCGCCTCGCGCTTGATGGCTTCGACCTCGGCATCCGGGTCCGGCGCGCCGCCACCCAGGGCACGCAGGGTCAAGCGGTACAGGTTTTCCAGCAGCTTGCCCTTCCAGGCGTTCCACACCTTGGGCGAGGTACCACGAATGTCGGCCACGGTCAGCAGGTACAGGGCGGTGAGGCGGCGTTCATTGCCCACCCTTTTGGCGAACGCCGTGATCACATCCGGATCGCTCAGGTCCGACTTTTGCGCAATGCGGCTCATCGACAGATGTTCGCGCACCAGGAACTCGATCATCTGGGCGTCCTCGCGCTCGATGCCGTGCTGTTTGCAAAAGCGCCGTACGTCGGCGGCGCCCAGGTCCGAATGGTCACCGCCGCGGCCTTTGGCGATGTCGTGAAACAGTGCGGCCGCATACAACACCCAGGGCTTGTCCCAGCCGCCGGCCAGCTGCGAGCAAAACGGGTATTCGTGTGAGTGCTCCGCAATGAAGAAGCGGCGCACGTTGCGCAGCACCATCAGGATGTGCTGGTCCACCGTGTAGACATGGAACAGGTCATGCTGCATCTGTCCCACGATCTTGCGGAACACCCAAAGGTAACGGCCCAGCACCGAGGTCTGGTTCATCAACCGCATGGCGTGGGTGATGCCCTCGTGCTGCATCAGGATGCTCTTGAACGTTTCACGGTTGACCGGGTCGTTTCGGAACTTGCCATTCATCAGGCCACGGGCGTTGTACAGGGCGCGCAGCGTTCGCGCCGACAGACCCTTGGCACCCACCGTGGTCTGGTAGAGCAGAAAGGTTTCCAGAATGGCATGCGGATGACGCTGGTACAGGTCATCGGTGGCCACGTCAATCATGCCGGCCTTCTCGTTGAAGCGTTCGTTGATGGGCCGCGGCTCATGCGTGCTGGGATTGAGCCGCTCTTCGATATTGAGCAGCAGGATCTGGTTGAGTTGCGTTACCGCCTTGGCCGTCCAGTAGTAACGACGCATCAGCGCCTCGCTGGCACGTGCTGGCAATCCCTCACCATCGGCTGATTCCGACGAGTAGCCAAAGGTCTCGGCCACCGCCGTTTGCAGGTCAAACACCAGCCGGTCCTCCCGGCGACCAGCGGTCAGGTGCAGGCGCGCGCGCACCAGGCGCAGCAAGGCCTCGTTGTGTTTGATCTGCTTGACTTCAAAGGGCGTAGCCAGGCCATTGCGAGCCAGTTCATCCCAATTCTTTGCCAGCCCCGCGGCCTTGGCCACCCACAAAATGACCTGCAGGTCCCGCAACCCGCCGGGAGATTCCTTGCAGTTAGGCTCCAGTGAGTAGGGCGTGTTCTCGAACCGGTTGTGGCGTTGCTGCATCTCCAGCGTTTTGGCTACAAAAAAGGCCCGTGGATCGATGGCTGCCTGGAACTGTTTGCGAAACCGGGCCATCAGCCGGGCGTCCCCCACAATCAGGCGCGACTCCAGCAGCGAAGTTTGAACGGTGACGTCTTTTTGGGCTTCGGCCAGGCAGTCCGAGATGGTGCGTACGCTGGAGCCGATCTCCAGGCCAGTGTCCCAGCAGCTGCCGATGAAGGCTTCGATGCGTGCCTTGAGTTCGGGATTGGTGTCGGGTGACTGGTCATCCGGCAACAACACCAGCACGTCCACGTCCGAATGCGGAAACAGTTCTGCTCGGCCAAATCCACCTACGGCCAGCAAGGCGAAAGGACTGGAACAGCCAGCTCGTTGCCACAGGGTTTGCAGGGTGGCATCGGCCAGTGCCGAAAGCCGGTGCAAGGCGGTGCTAACCCCCCGCGTTGACGCGCCACTGGCCCCAATCGTGGTCAGCAGGGCAGCCTTGGCGGCCCGATAGTCATCGCGCAGGGTCTGAAAATTCGACATGCTTGCCCGGCTCCGGCCAGACACGATCAGGCGCCAGCCGGAACTGCCCTTGCAGCAGACGACAGAAACGCCTCAACAAAAGCTGGCGTGGCCGGGCTGCCAGCCGACAGCGTCAATACCTCGAAGCCAGTTTCCGTGACCAGAACGGTGTGCTCCCATTGCGCTGAAAGGGAGTGATCCTTGGTCACAATGGTCCAGCTGTCTTTTTCCGGACCTTCCTTGATGTCCTTGCGCCCGGCGTTGATCATGGGCTCAATGGTGAAGGTCATGCCCGGTTTCAGCTCTTCCAGCGTGCCGGGTTTGCCGTAGTGCAGCACTTGCGGCTCTTCATGAAACACGCGGCCAATGCCGTGGCCGCAGAATTCGCGCACTACGCTGAAGCCCTGGCTCTCGGCGAATTTCTGGATTTCCCAGCCAATGTCACCCAGGCGGATGCCTGGTTTGACCATCTTGATGCCGTGCCACATGGCGTCATAAGTGATGGCGCACAGGCGTCTGGCCGCAATGGAAGTGTCACCCACTATGAACATGCGACTGGTATCTCCGTGCCAGCCGTCCTTGATGACGGTGATGTCGATGTTGACGATATCGCCCTTCTTCAACTGCTTGTCATTGGGAATGCCATGGCAAACCACGTGATTCACCGAGGTACAGATGGACTTGGGGTAGGGCGTATTCCCGCCACCGGTGTAATTCAAGGGGGCGGGAATGGTCCCTTGAACCTGCATCATGAAGTCATGGGCCAGCTTGTCCAGTTCATTGGTGGTCACACCCGCTTTTACATGGGGCGTGAGGAAATCCAGCACTTCTGAAGCCAGCTTGCCAGCCACGCGCATGCCCTGCACGCCTTCTGCATCTTTGTAGGTAATCGTCATGTGCCGATTATCCCAGAGGCTGGACCCGCGTGTTTTTATGCGGTAAAAAGGGGTCTGGCTATTGAGCAGTATGCGCAAGTAGCTATGAAAATAATAGCAAATCCGGATCAATGCGATCCTGTGAGGGATGCCGCTATGGCACGCTTGAAGGGGGTAAAACGTTCGCCCGCGCGCAGCGCCAGATCCCGCAGTCCACGGGCAGGCGGCGCTTCGCTGGTATACAGCCGCGTGATGAGCTGGGTGGCCAGGTAAACGGGCCGTGTGGCCCACCGGTGGGTTCGCTCGAAACGGGCGAGTAGGGCGGTCGACGCGATGTCCTGACCAGCAGCCTGCGCCGCCAGGATGCCGCGGGCCAGGGCATCGATGCCCCGCAGACCAAAATTGAAGCCGTGGGCTGTCACCGGGTGCATGCCGACTGCGGCATCCCCTACACAGGCAAAACGCTGGCCCACAAGGCGGCGTGGGTAGACAGCGACCAGCGGGTAGGCATGGCGTGTGCTGACCAGCGTCATGGTTCCCAAGCGTCCGGCAAAACGGTGCGTCATGTCGCTGCCAAAAGCTGCGGGATCTTCGGCCAGGATCGGTTCCATGGCGTGACTGGGCAGCGTCAGCACCACCGACGAGCGGTGCGCGCCGGTGACCGGGTCATCATTCATCGGCAGCAGGGCCAGCGTCTGGCCATAGTCAAACCACTCCCAGGCAGTGTGGTGGTGTGGCTCGTCGTGCGTCATCACGCACACCAGCATGCTGCGGCCGAAGTCGTGCATGTCGGCCGCAATGCCCATGGCGCGGCGCGTGGTTGAAAAGCGGCTGTCGGCGGCGATCAGCAGTCTCGCCTGAAGCGCAGTGCCGCTGGCCAGACTCACGTGAGCGCCCTGTGCATCGGCGCGCACAGTGGCTACCTGTTCACCCGTGAGCAGGGTGATGTCGTTGTGGGTCTGCCGGGCTTGCTCCACGGCGTCAAAAGCGGCGCGTCGAATCAGGTGGTTGGAGACGAGCCACCCCAGTTCGCTGTGCGATCCCAGACCATGGCCAATGATCATGGCGAACGGGGATGGGCCGTTGAGTACCCGCGCGTCACGCAGTGCCGACAGGGCATGCGGGTCATAAGCTTCAATGCGCTCCCATAGACCCATCTGGCGCATCCATGTCGCAGAATGCTGGGTGAGCGCAATCTCCCGACCGTCGAAAGCCGGTTGCGCGATGGCCGCCAGAGGGAGTTGTTCGACCAGAGCCGTTTGCAGCCCGTGCCCGGACAGTTCGCGCGCCAGGCAAAGGCCGGCAGGGCCAGCACCGGAAATGATGATGTCGTAGTTATTCTGGTTCATGGTGGCGCATCAGGTTTTGATCTTCACGCCCCGGCGGGCCATCATGTCCTCGCTCATGGCTTGCAGGGCACTGACTGACAGTCCCGCCTGGGCTGCGGGGTAGATCAGGCGCTCTTCGTCCTCAATGTGGCGGTTGTAGAGAGAAGCAAAATGGTCCAGCGCCTGGGTTTGTTCAGGTGTAAATGGCAACCACGCCGGTAGCGAAGACTCGGCCACGCCAGCGAGGACGATGCGGGCGGCTGACCAGGCTGTTTCCATCTGGCGATGGTCGTTCATCAGTCGATCCACTACCTGCCGTATTTCCGGATTGCTCCCGGCCATCAACGGCGGGAATACATGCAGCTCTTCGTCCTGATGGTGGAGTGGGGCTGCCAGGTCAAAATAGCGCATTACGTCACGTGCAGCTTGTCGGGCAGATTCATCAGGGCCATGTTCAAGCAAATGCTGCTGCAGGCGCACCATAAGCGCCAGCGAGCGTTCCACGCGTTCATGGCACGCAGTCAGCATGTCAAACGGGGCCTCAAATCCGGCCGCGGGTGTATGGTGGCCGGGCAGTGCGACGGAATGCTTCATGGAAGAACCGGCCAGCACATCAGCCAAACTGCACAGGCTGTCCGTTCTGATCAAACGGAATGAAGTTGCCGTGCTCCCCCCGTTTGATAGCTTCAACCATACTCTGGAGCGGAGTTTCTGCCTCTTCGCTGGTGGGCGCCAGATTCGAGACACCCGACATGGCTGCTGCAAACACAATGCCCCATTGCTGGCCGAACTGGCGGGACTCCTGGACTAATTCCGCGAACGAGCCCAGTTCCTCTGGGCGCTTGTCCACACACATCAGCGGTACCAGCGCACCGCCCTGGCCCGCCCTGAATCGTTCACGTTGTTCCGTCGTGCTGTCATCGGGCAACTCAACGCCAGCAAACACAAATAACAGGCGTTGTGGCCGCGGCTGGCTCCGTGCTGCCTGCAGGAGATCATCAAAATTAGAAATAGTCATGGTGTTTCAGTTGAAAAGGTTCGCACGTAGTCAGCGGGTTGTGGTCGCAAACGGTGCCCCTTGCTGGCACCTGCCGTTCCGATACTCAGGAAACACAGCGCGTGTTCCCCATCTTTCAGGCCAAACAACGTACGAAGATGGGCAGATTTCAAGGCTTTTCCGCTGGTCAAAGCGGAACCATACCCCAACGCGGTAGCCATTAGCAGCATGTTTTGAATGGCGCAACCGGTAGCGACTGTTCGCTCCATCAGATCAATCTGCGGGTCTCCACAGAGCCCGTCCACCGTCACCAGCAAAAGACAGGGGGCCCGGTGGGCTTTCTCCCGCGCCTGGGTAACCTGTTCCGGCGTGGCCGCAGCATCGCGCTCCATCAGCGCAGCACCGAAGACTTCACCTAGTGGTGCGCGCGCAGACGAGGATACCAGAATGAGGCGCCAGGGCAGCAACTGGCCATGGTCAGGCGCAGTACCTGCACTGG
>JAABRC010000106.1 GCA_011391115.1 Candidatus Egaibacter danicus
TCAGTGGCAAACAGCGGCTCGATGGCGATGTCAAGAAACTGACCGTTGGGCAGCTTCAACACGTGGCCGCCTTCCGACGTTGCAGCCAGCTCCCAGTCGTCCGGGACCGACATTTCCAGTTTGATGGTGACGTTGAGTTTTTTCATGGTGTTCCTTGGTTGCCAAGACGGCGAGGTTAACCGAAATGCATGGGCGCTATGAAGCCATTTGCGCGGCCTGCCTGGCGTGCAGCTTGGCCGCGATGTACTCGCCATGGGTCACGTGCAACAGGCCGGCAATCTTGCTGATGAGGTGGTTTTCATTGGCGTCCAGGTGCCCGTCGGCAAAAGCCACCTGCCACATGTGTTCCACCACCTGGATTTTTTCGGCCTGCGTGAACTGCTCGTTCATCGCGCTGGTAAATCGAAAATAGTCGTTGGCGCCCTTGGCGGTGTCTTCCGCTTGCGCCAGCAGGCGGGCCAGTTCAGCGTCGCTCAAGGCAAATTGGGTGCGCAGCGCTGACAAAGTAGAACTGCGCTCCATCGCCGACACGGCGGTGTCCGAACGCATCACCTCGACCAGAAGCACGGCGGTGGCCATTTGCAGGCTGCGCGCGTCGTCGATGCGTGCCTGGCCGTTGTCAGGCATGAAAAATTGATTGAGCAGGTTTTTGATTGGACTCAGCATGGTCAGGAACCGTGAACGTGAAATGGGCCGATGGCCTACAGCCCGCGCTGCCAACTCGGGCGCAGTTTGGCAGACTCGGGGCGATGCATCGCATTGTCGACTTCTCGCAACAAACGCTCTTTTTCCGCGCCCAAAATTCCCTTGAGCACCAGCAAGTTTGAGGCATGGTCGCTGCGAAATACCGGTTCGACATACCGGATCGAAAAAATGTCACTCATGTTGCGCTCCCGCCCAGCCTGGCATTGAGTTCCAGCATATCGGGCTCTGAAAGTACCGTGTTGTGCCGGTCGGTGAACGGCCCGCCGCCGGGCTCCACGCCACCGGTGGCGTCATAGCCCACCGCCTTGAATTTCCAGAGTGCGCCAATGCGCTTCAGATTGCCAACGTGTGATCCGTCAGCCAAGTGCACGCTGTACACGTGGGTGTTGACAAAGCTGAGGGTGAGCGCCGTCATGCCACCTTGATGGCGTTGCCGAACGCCACACGGCCGCGCACCATCCCAGCCTCGGGTTTCGGGTCGGGGTAGTACCACACGGCGTCGGTGAGCATCTCGCCGTTGATCAGCAGCGAGTAGTAGCTGGTCTGGCCCTTCCAGGCGCAACTGGTTTTGTGGTTGCTGAAGGAGGCGTACTCTTTTTTCAACGCGCTCTCGGGAAAGTAGAAGTTGCCTTCCACCAGCACGGTGTCGTCACTTTCGGCAATGACGATGTTGTTCCAGCTTGCTTTCATGGTTTCAAGTTTCTCCGGTTAGCAGGGACCGAGTGATGTTACAGCGTCGGGCAATCGAGGAGGCCGGTTGGCCTGCGCCACCCGGATAATCGCCCTGTCACTTTCAAACCGCACTCAACCTGCCAAACCTCCCATGAGCGACTCACATTTTTACCCCATCGGCACCGCGGGCCTTGCCTGGGGGCCGGCAGAGCTGGCCCAATGGCGCGCGCGCCAGGTGCGCCAGCGCAGTTATGCCGACGATGTGCTCAACCCCATTGCGCGCTTGGGCGAGCGTTTTGACGTGTCGAGCTACGGGGAGGTGGCCTATGCCGACGAGCGTTTTCCCCTGCTGGCCATCCGCAGCCGCAACTGGCGGCCAGAATTGCCCACCGTGCTTATCACCGGCGGTGTGCACGGCTACGAGACCAGCGGCGTGCATGGTGCGTTGCGTTTTGTGGACGAACATGCCCACGTCTATGCCGGCCGTTTGAACCTGCTGGTGGCGCCGTGCGTGAGTCCTTGGGCTTATGAACGCATCCAGCGCTGGAGCTTCGACGCCATCGACCCCAACCGGTCGTTTCGCGAGGCCAGCCCGGCGCAGGAGTCTGCTGCGTTGATGCGGTTGGTGGCGCCCTTGCGCGGGCAGTTTTTGGTCCACATCGACCTGCACGAAACCACCGACACTGACGCGTCGGAATACCGCCCTGCCGTTGCCGCGCGCGATGGCAAGCCCTTTGAGCCCTGCACCATTCCAGACGGCTTTTACCTGGTGGACGACGCCGCCAACCCCCAGCCCGCGTTCCAGCAGGCCATCATCCAGGCGGTGGCGCGCGTCACGCACATCGCCCCGGCGGATGACCAGGGCGGCATCATCGACTCACCCCTGGTGGCGCAAGGGGTCATTCACTACGCCATGAAGGAACTGGGCCTGTGTGCCGGCATCACCGGCGCGCGCTACACCACCACCACCGAGGTCTACCCAGACAGCCCCCGCGCCACGCCAGAGCAATGCATTGCCGCGCAAGTGGCAGCGGTGTGCGCGGGGCTGGATTTTGTCTGCCCGCCATGAGTCTTTCGCCCACCCGCTTGATTTGCTTCAACAAGCCTTATGGTGTGCTGAGCCAATTCACCGCCGAGGGGCGCTGGCGCGGCCTCAAGGACTTCATCGACATCCCCGGCGTGTACGTGGCCGGACGGCTGGACGCCGACAGTGAGGGCCTGCTGCTGCTCACCAACGACGGCAAACTGCAAGCCCGCATCAGCGACCCGCGCCACAAGATGGAAAAGACCTACTGGGTGCAGGTTGAAGGTGTGCCGAATGAAGCCGTATTGCAGTCCTTGCGCCAGGGGGTTCAATTGAACGATGGCCCCACCCGGCCAGCCCGCGCCCGATTGATACCGCAGCCCGAGCCACTCTGGGCGCGCGAGCCGCCGGTGCGCGTGCGCCAGTCCATCCCCACCAGTTGGATTGAATTGGTGATCTCGGAGGGGCGCAACCGCCAGGTTCGCCGCATGACCGCCGCGGTGGGGTACCCGACGCTGCGGCTGATCCGGGCTGCCATCGGGCCGTATTCGCTGGACGGCCTGGCGCTTGGGAAGTGGCGGGGTTGAGAGCGGTTTGCCTTCAATGCGATACTCACTTGAAACAAGGGAGTGAACGATGGCCGCGACCCGCTACGAGGGCAAACTCAAGAAATGGAACGTCGAGCGGGGCTTTGGCTTCATTTGTGCCAATGACAGCGGGCAGGACATTTTTGTGCATATCTCTGCCTTCCCGCGCGATGGTCAACAGCCCTTGGAGGGCGAGCTACTCAGCTTTGAGGTTGAACCGGACGGCAAGGGCAAAAAGCATGCTGTTCGGGTACGGCGCGTTGGGGCTTCACAGTTTTCCGCAGCAAATTCGTCCAGAACCCATGTCACCAGCGCAAGGCATCTGAGCCGAGTTCCAAAAACGTCTTCGTGGCCAAGCAAATTGATAACACTGGTGTTGCTGGCTGCATTGGCCTGGTATGGCTACAGCCGCTATGTGAACCGGGTGGTGCAGATCGAAGCGACCGCGCAACCTGCCGCCCAATCGCCGGAGCCAAGCAGCTTCAATTGCGATGGGCGCAAACGCTGTTCGCAGATGACGTCGTGCAAAGAGGCCACACTCTTTCTGCAAAATTGCCCCGGCATGGAGATGGATGGCAACCACGACGGCGTGCCATGTGAACAGCAGTGGTGCACATCCCAGTTCGCCGATTGACGGCGACATTTGCTGCGTGTGCGGCGTGTCTGGTGGTATGTGCCTTTTGCGGCCGCCTGTGATGTCTCGACGGATTATTCGCTTAAACCGTCGCCCAATTCGTCCAACAGCGACTGAACAATGTTGATTAACGGTGGCAACGCGTTTTGCATCACATTCCAAACGGTGCTGACATTGACTTTTGCATAACCATGAATGAGGTGATTGCGAAAAGCAACAATTTGCGGCAAGTCCGGAATGCGCGCTGCCAGGGCAGAGTCCAGTTTTGCAAGTTGATTGAGCGCTTCGCCAATGATTTCAAACTTGCGCTCTGCCGCCGACTGCGCCATTTCGTTGGAGGCGTAAGCGGCAAGGTCCATCCCGGCAATGAAAGTCTGGATCGCTAAAGCGGCCTCGCGCACATCCCACAAAAAGGGCGCGTGGATCACGCTGCATAGACTGCTTCACGGTGACGGTTGATGCTGGCCAGCACATAAGGATTGCGCACGGCACCAGGCTCGATCAGGTCGACGACACGGCCCAGCAACTGCTCCAAATCGGCCTTGACTCCGAAAAATGATTTCAGGTCAAGCGGTGCGTCCGGCGCGAACTCCACCAAAAAATCAGCGTCGCTGCTGGCAGGGTCGAAGTCTTTTGCACGAGCGGCCGATCCGAACACTTCCAGTTTACTCACGTGGTAGCGCTGGCAGATGGCCTGTATGCCGGTGCGGTGTTGGGCGACAGCGGGGTGCATGGCAGAATTTTAGAGGGGATTGGGCCTGCCAACTGACTGCGCGACAATTCGATCAACGGATACGCCCAACAAGCTTGTACGTTAGCGTCAACACAAGGGAGGAACCCATGGCCACCAACCCCAACCAAAAGCTTGCCGTCCTCATTGATGCCGACAACGCGCAGGCCTCCGTCATCCAGGAACTACTGGCCGAGGTGTCGCGCTACGGCACGGCCACCATCAAGCGCGCCTATGGCGACTGGACCACCACCAACCTCAGGGGCTGGAAAGACGTGCTGCACACCATGGCCATCCAGCCCGTGCAGCAGTTTTCCTACACCAGCGGCAAAAACGCCACCGACTCGGCCCTGATCATCGACGCCATGGACGTGCTGCACGCAGGCAGCGTGGACGGCTTTTGCCTGGTGTCCAGCGACAGCGACTTCACCCGGCTGGCCACCCGCATCCGCGAGGCGGGGCTGGTGGTCTACGGCTTTGGCGAACGCAAAACGCCGGAGCCTTTTGTGGCGGCATGTGACAAGTTCATCTACACGGAAATTTTGCGTACCGAGCCCGAAGAAGCCAAGCCTGGTCAGGAGCCGGTGGCCGAGCTGCCCAAGCTCAAGCCGATGATATTGAACGCGTTGAATGCCATCGCTCGCGAAGACGGCTGGACCACACTATCTGCCCTGGGCAGCCAGATTAACCGCAGCCACCCCTCATTCGATCCGCGCAACTACGGCGTGGCCAAACTGGGCGAACTGATCCGCCAGCAGGCGGCGTATCTGGAGGTGAAAGAAGTGAAGTTGGGCGAGGGGGATGCGGTGCAGACGCATTTGCATGTGCGGCGGAAGGCGGCTGGTGCGGCAAAGGCCTGAACATTCGCCGGCAGAATATGCGCAAAAAGCTACTAAAAAGTGTAGCAATTTCACTACCAACTATGCAGCAATTTCAAACCATCTGAATCACTAGCTTCTTGCCGCAGGCTTGCGCGTATTTGCGCAGCGTGGCGAAAGACGGTGAATGTTTTTCACTGCGCAGAGACGCTTCCAGTCTGGACACCGCCGACACGGTGGTGCCCATGCGACTGGCAACATCGGCTTGGGTCAGGCCCGCCGTTTGGCGAGCATCCAGCATGGCGTGCAGCGCGGTGTATTCCTCTTCCAGCGCGTTGAACGCTTTTTTTACGCCAGGTTTGGCTAACAGTGTGTTGCGGAAAGCCGCGTCATGCGGCATGGGTTGGTAGCCGGTTTCAGCCATGTTGCACATTCTTTAAGCGTTTACGGGCCAGGCGCAGCTCTGCGTCTGGAGTTTCTTGGGTCTTTTTCACGAACGAATGCAGCACCACGATCGATTTGCCCACTTGCGTGCAATAAAACACACGCCCAATGCCTTCCGGGCCTTTGGGTCGCAATTCAAACAACCCGTTGCCCATGGCCTTGGAATAGGGCATTCGCAAATCTGCACCATACACCGCCATGGCATCTGTGAGCAGGCGCGGAAACCAGGCAAGCGGCGCGGCGATCGTGCGACCATCGGCCAGACTGACCCACAGGTTGTCGTCGTCGAAGCGCACGGCTTTAGGCGAAGTATTCATTCCAGCTTGTTATGCCGTTGCTGACACCACGCAAAGTTCATGCAAACGTGCGGGGGAAATTTCGAGCCCATTGGGCCAGCACAGCGCACCCGCATCAATGAAAAATCGCCTGAAATAAGCGGGCTCGCGTAATTTGTCCAACAGCGGGCCTGACCGGCTTGCCAAGTAGGCATTGGTATTAAACACGCCATGGGTGTGATCCGAAAAATCAATCGCTAACGTGAATGGAGATGTTAGGCGGGCGTTAAGCACTTTAATCACGGTCAGCTCCTTGAATGCGATCCAGCGGTTCAAAACGCTGGGCACGCTGCCAATTGTCCTGCAGTTCAGCTTGATGCACCAGACACCATTCTTTGACGATGGCGGTGACTTTGCGAGGCAACTCGCCTTCGCTCACTTCGCCTGTGGTAATTTTGACCAAAGCTTCAAAACCCTGGTACTCCACATGGATGTGCGGCGGTGGATGGTCGTCGTGCCACATGCGAACGATGATTCCGAAGTGGGTCAGACGAGCCTGGCTTTTCGCTTTGACTTGGGCTTTTCAGAGGGCAGCAGGCTGGTGTACTTCTGGTACAGCTCAAACAAAAATGCCACGCGCTCGGCGTCGCTTTTGTAGTGCTTTTTACCGCCGCTGGCCTCGTAGGCTTTGTCCACGGCTGTATCCAATCTTAGGTGCGCCTTGAGCAGCTCGGGCGGCATGGTGAGCGGGTCGTACAGGTCGGCGAGTGTGGCGGGCTGCTCGCCGGTCTGGAATTTGGCGCGCACGTCTAGTACGGCTTGTGCGGCGGTTTCTATGGCTGTTTGTGCTTTATTTGGATGGCCTAGAGACTGATTAGGTTTGAAATTTTCGGGGAACTC
>JAABRC010000107.1 GCA_011391115.1 Candidatus Egaibacter danicus
GTGGCCACGGTAGGCAACTTCTCTGGTTACGCGGGCAGTTTGGCGCTTTCGCTGATCGCGATTCCCGTGGTCATGCGCACCACCGAAAACATGCTGCGCCTGGTGCCCGGCAGCTTGCGCGAGGCGGCTTTTGCGCTGGGCGCGCCACGCTGGAAAGTCTCCACCATGGTCTCGCTGCGTGCCGCCAAAAGCGGCGTGATCACCGGCGTGCTGCTGGCCGTGGCGCGCATCAGCGGCGAGACGGCGCCCCTGCTGTTCACCGCGCTGAACAACCAGTTCTTCAGCACCAACATGAACGCGCCCATGGCCAACCTGCCGGTGGTGATCTTCCAGTTCGCCATGAGCCCCTACGACAACTGGATTGATCTGGCCTGGGGCGGTGCGCTGCTGATCACCCTGGCCGTGCTGGCGCTCAACATCCTGGCCCGCATTTTCTTCCGCGAAAAAGTTCGCGCCTGACATCCCTCTTCGACTCTGGACATCACCATGAACGTTACTGCTCTTGCACCAGCCCCTTCTCCAACGACAGACGCGCCCAAGAAAAATGCGCTGGAAGTGCGCAACCTTGACTTCTTTTACGGTAAATTCCAAGGCCTCAAAGGTGTCAACCTGGACATTGAAGAACGCAAGGTGACCGCTTTCATCGGCCCCTCGGGCTGCGGCAAGTCGACCCTGCTGCGCACCTTGAATCGCATGTACAGCCTGTACCCCGGCCAGCACGCCGAGGGCGAAATCACTTTCTACGGTCAAAATATCCTGGACTCCAAGCAGGACTTGAACCTGCTGCGCGCCCGCATTGGCATGGTGTTCCAGAAGCCGACGCCATTCCCCATGTCGATCTATGACAACATTGCCTTTGGCGTCAAACTGTTTGAAAACCTGAACGCGACGGACATGGAGGAACGTGTTGAGTGGGCGTTGCGCAAAGCGGCGCTCTGGAATGAAGTGAAAGACAAGTTGAACCAGAGTGGTTCAGGGCTCTCCGGTGGTCAGCAGCAGCGTCTCTGTATTGCACGTGGCATCGCGATCAAGCCAGAAGTGTTGTTGCTGGACGAGCCCTGCTCAGCGTTGGACCCCATCTCCACGGCCAAAATTGAAGAATTGATCACCGAGTTGAAAACCGATTACACCGTGGTCATCGTGACACACAACATGCAGCAGGCAGCCCGCTGCAGTGATTACACGGCGTATATGTACCTGGGGGATTTGATGGAATTCGGTTCAACTGAACAAATGTTCTTCAAGCCATCTCGCAAGGAAACTGAAGATTACATTACGGGCCGGTTCGGCTAAGGAAAAAAACATGCCTGAAAAACATCTTTCCACGCAGTTCGACAGCGAACTCAGCGCAGTTTCCACGCGGGTGATGGAGCTTGGCGGATTGGTTGAGTCCCAGATTCGCAACGCCATCTACGCCCTGTCGCAGTTCAGTGCAGAGGTGGCCAATCAGGTGACGGAGGCCGAATCCCGGGTGAATGCCATGGAGGTGGAGATTGACCGTGAATTGTCGTCCATCATTGGCCGGCGCCAGCCTACGGCGCGTGACCTGCGGCTGCTGATAGCCATTTCCAAGACCACCGCCAATCTGGAACGTGTAGGCGACGAGGCGGAAAAAATTGCGCGCATGGTGCGATCCATCATCAACAGCGGAGCGCCCCGTTCGTTGCCATCGCTGGAGTTGCGGGTGGCATCGGACCTGGCATCCGGGCTATTGCGCAAGGCGCTGGATGCGTTTGCCCGATTAGACACGACGGCGGCCGTTGCGATCCTGAAGGAGGACGATCTGATTGACAAGGAATTTGACGGGTTCGTGCGCAAACTGGTGACGTACATGATGGAGGATCCCCGCATGATCTCCCCCAGCCTGGACCTGCTGTTCCTGGCCAAGTCGATTGAGCGCATTGGTGACCACGCCAAAAACATTGCAGAGTTCATCATCTACGTTGTCAAGGGCGAAGATGTGCGCCACACGCCCATGGAGCAAATTGAATCCGTTGTGAAATGAGAAATCAGCCTGGCGTTTTGATTGTGGAAGACGAGCCGGCGATAGCCGAGCTCATCGCTGTCAACTTGCGGCACAACGGTTTTCGGCCGCTGTGGGCGATGGACAGTGCCTCAGCCCAGCGCGAACTGGATGCGGTATTGCCCGATGTGATCCTGCTGGACTGGATGCTTCCGGGAGAGAGCGGTTTGGTGCTTGCCAAGCGCTGGCGGTCCGACGCCCGTACCAAAGGTGTCCCCATCATCATGCTGACGGCCCGGGGGGATGAGATGGATCGGGTTACCGGCCTGGACGCGGGGGCTGACGACTATATTGCCAAGCCTTTTTCCACCAAGGAGCTTCTGGCACGAATTCGCGCTGTACTGAGGCGGCGTGCCCCCGAGCGCGTTGCCAGCCTGGTGACAGTTGGGGCCTTGTCACTTGATCCAGCAACCTATCGGGTGAACTTCAATGACCAGTTGTTGAAGCTCGGGCCTACAGAATTCAAGTTGCTTCACTATCTGATGAACCATTCAGAGCGGGTGCACAGCCGGTCGCAGCTGCTGGACAAGGTGTGGGGCGACCACGTGTTCATTGAGGAGCGTACCGTAGATGTTCATGTCAAGCGCCTGCGTGAAGCACTGGGTGCAGCGGGTCCCATGATCGAAACAGTCCGCGGTGCCGGCTATCGGCTGACTGCACAACCCGTGGCAACCAGCGCTGCTTCCAGCCAGGCACACGTCTGATCATTCTTTTCGTGACACAGTTCTCCCTGTGACATGATTGTCCATGCTCTGGCGAATTGTTTCCTTCATGTTCAGTCAGCTCGGCGCGGGTGCTCTGGGCTGGTACTTTGCGCCCGTATCCTATCAAATGGCCGGGCTGCTGGTCGGTGTTGTGCTGGGGGCCCTGACCTGGTTTGTGGTTGACCTTGCGCGGGGAGTGAAATTCCTGGAGTGGCTTCGTGCCGGTGATGTTTCGGATGCAGCAATGTCGCACGGATTGTGGGGAGAGGTCTCTGACCGTACGCGACGTCTGGTGCGTTCGCGTGAACGGGAAACGCTGGAAAGCCAGAACCGCCTGAATGACTTTCTGGCTGCCCTGCAAGCCTCTCCCAATGGGGTTGTACTGCTGGACTCACAAGGCCGCATCGAATGGTTCAACCAGACTGCCACCGAACACTTTGGTTTTGATCCGCAGCGTGACATGCTTCAGCACTTTGGCAATCTGGTGCGTGATCCCGGCTTTGCCGCGTACTTCGCGGGCGGTGACTATCAGCATGATGTGGTCATGCCAGGCCGCGCCAGCACAGCTTCCAGGCCGGTTAATCTGTCAGTCCATTTGCATCCCTACGGTGAGGGGCGCAGTCTTCTGCTATCACGCGATATCACGGCGCTGGAGCAGGCTGAGGCGATGCGAAGGGATTTTGTTGCCAATGTGTCCCACGAGGTCAGGACCCCACTGACCGTGCTCGGTGGTTTTGTTGAGACTTTGCAGACCCTGCAGCTTGACGAATCAGACCGGCAACGCTATCTGGCCTTGATGGCGCAACAGGCTGATCGCATGCAAACGCTGGTCAAGGACTTGCTCACCCTGTCTCGCATTGAGGGCAGCCCATTGCCAGGACTGGATGAGCGCGTGCCCGTTTCCACGCTGATGCATCAGGTTGAACTGGAGGCGAGAGCCCTGTCACGCATCGTCAGCCAGGGCTCGGGCACCGTACAGACCATGAGTTTTTCCACCGTGTCAGGCCGGGAACTTGTTGGCGTCTCGTCAGAGTTGCTCAGTGCGATGACCAATCTGGTTGGAAATGCCATCCGCTATACCCCGGCTGAAGGTGAAGTGCATGTCACGTGCCGGGACGACTCGGAAGGACGTCTTTTGTTCTCGGTGCAGGACACGGGTCCGGGAATAGCGCCGGAGCATATCCCGCGCTTGACCGAACGCTTCTATCGGGTGGATCGCAGTCGCTCAAGGGAAACCGGCGGCACCGGCTTGGGGCTGGCCATTGTCAAACATGTTGTGCAGCGACATGGTGCGCAACTGAAGATCGACAGCACACCGGGGAAGGGCTCTACGTTCACCATCGTGTTCCCTGCTAACCGGGTCGCAGTCGCCCAGAATATTGTGAACGCTGGTTAGGGTTGGGATACGATTTTTCGCCGGTACAGATACAGGTTGCCATCACGATCAGCGGGATGACGAACCGTGCTGTCAAGTTGCCATTGCCTGATATCGACGATGGTGGAAAGTGTGACCAAGGCGTCGCGCTCGACAAATAACCACTCGCAGACGGGTGCCGCACCCGCGGGTCGTACCATCAAAGAGCCGTGAAACTGCAGTGCCGCGATGCGGTTCCTGCTCAGGCCATAGGCTTCTATGCAGTCTGGTGTTTTGACAATGGCAGCAATGCGCTGAACCAGCGGAACGTCGCCGCGAACATAGTTCAGCAAAGGCATCCACAGGGTAGTGAGCAACAGCCAACTGAGAACCGCTCCGCCAGCAGGCAATACGAGACTCTTCCAGATCGCTGCACGATGCCGTCCCACACGCCATTTGACCAGCCAGATCCAGGCGAAGGTGGCGAGCAGTGCGATGACGAAGGGAATAAAGGAAAAACTGTGCTCAAAACCCGGCGCCAGGCGGGCCACGTTGGCGGCAGGCTGCTTGGGTATGCCTGTCTGCATCGCGAGCCAGATGACCCAGATGATGAATGCGCAGCCCGAGAAGAACAGCAAAGTGAACCAGTCGATCAGGGCTGACACGCTGCGCCCCAAGGTTGGGAGAGAGAACGCCGCCAGAGCAGCGAGGGCGGGCAGGGCCAGCAGGAGGGAGCGATCTGTCGATGCTGTAGCGATGGTGGTGCCCAGCGAAACTGCGACAAACCATAACGGCAGGCTCAGATGCAGACTCGGGTTCCTGCTTCCGAGCTGGCGCCGCCAACGCCAAAGCGTCCAGCAGATCAACGGCCAGGCCGGCCAGGTAAACCAGAGCAGCAGCCGGCCAACACTTTTCCATTTGGTAAAGCTCGGATCAGGTAGTTCAATGCGCCAGTGCCACAGGTCCAACAGGGTAGCCAGCAAAGCAGCACCCGCCGTGAGTGCCACAATGCCAGCGACGCGGCGCCTGGTGATAACTGGTTGTTCTGTCACCTGCCACTGGTCGGCCCCGTAAGTCACAGCGCCCCCGATTCCAAAAAGAACAGCCATGGCAGGTGCGCCGGACAGGGACAGTCCGGCCAAACCCGCGGTGCCAGCTACAAGCGGCAATACGGTCCGATAGGGTAGTGCTGCAAAAGCAAAAAAACACAGGGCCGTAAAACAGAGTTGTGCCAGGGCAGGGGTTGTTTCATGGGAAAGCTGAGCCAATCCGAGGCAGGCAATAAAAGCCAGCAGGCCCCCGTCTGCCAGCGCTCGGGCGTAGTCGGTCGGAGATGCCTCGCCTCCAAAAGCAAATGCCACCGGCTGTGCTTTGGGGTTTCTGGCCAGGTAATAAGTCGCGTACCAGGTTGCCAGCATGGCCACACCCAGCATCACGCCAAAAGGTATGCGGGCCGCCAAGTCAGGTGGTATTGCGCTGGGCGCCAACCGAATCGCCCATGCTCCCAGCCAATAAGGAAGCAGTGCGTCAACTTCAGGGCTCAAGCCCATGAGTTTTGGAGAAAACCAGTCAGATCCGTCCTGTAACAGACCCGCCATAAATCCGAACGCGGTGATGTCGGCATTGCGCCATGGCTCCCGCCCTATGAATCCAGCCAGCACGTAGCTGATGGCGAGCAGCAGCAAGGGCGCGCGAGGCAGACGACGAACCGACCCTTGGGCAACGATGGCAGGTGTTGGGCGATTCACAGGGAGGTTGGACTGGAGTGAAGCAAAAAAAAAGCAGCTCGGTATTCCGGGCTGCCTCTCTTGCCTGAACCTGATGTCAGGTTACTTGGCTGCCACTTTGCCGAAACGGTTGCGGAACTTCTCGACACGCCCGCCCATGTTATCGACGGATTTTTGCGTGCCTGTATAGAAAGGATGTGACTCGCTGGAAGTATCCAGTTTGTACAACGGCAGCTCACGGCCGTCTTCCATCTTGATCATTTCCTTGGTGTTCGCGCAAGAACGGGTCACGAACTTGAAGTTGTTGGACAAATCCATAAAGCAAACTTCGCGGTAATTGGGGTGAATGCCTTCTTTCATGATCTTCTCCATCAGTTGCGCCAGCCGCCCCGAGCATTGTGCAACCCATTGCACAACTGAAAACCCGAAGTACTTTTCGCGTAAAGCCTTTAATTATAGCCTAGCAGTACAAATTATCCGCCCCGGCGCATCTGATCGAAGAACTCCATGTTGTTCTTCGTGGCCTTCATCTGCTTCAAAACCAGCTCCATGGAGTCGATTTCATCCATGTTGTAGAGGAATTGACGCAGAATTCGGGTTTTTTGCAGTATCTCGGGCTGCAATAGCAATTCTTCACGTCGCGTGCCACTGCGATTGAGCTGGATCGACGGGAACACACGTTTTTCATACAAACGGCGATCCAGGTGAATTTCGGAGTTGCCGGTGCCTTTGAACTCTTCAAAAATTACCTCGTCCATGCGGCTACCGGTGTCCACCAGCGCGGTGGCGATGATGGTCAGCGAGCCGCCCTCTTCCACATTGCGGGCGGCACCCAGAAAGCGCTTGGGGCGTTGTAGCGCATTGGCGTCCACGCCACCGGTCAAGACCTTGCCGGAGG
>JAABRC010000108.1 GCA_011391115.1 Candidatus Egaibacter danicus
CTATGCCGACGGTCTGAAGCGGGCTCGCAGCACATCGCGGGTGGCTGAACTCGCCGAGCAGGTGAGTTCAGGCAAACTGGAAGGCACGACCGGCATTGCACATACCCGTTGGGCTACTCATGGTGCGCCGGCGGTGCACAATGCGCACCCTCATTTCAGCCACGGTACCGGCATCGACTCGGACAAACGCCCCGGCCGTGTTGCCCTGGTGCACAACGGCATCATCGAAAACCATGATGAGCTTCGCGCTACGTTGAAAGCCCGTGGCTATGCGTTTGTCAGCCAGACCGATACGGAGGTGATTGCTCATCTGGTCGACAGTCTGTACGACGGGGACCTGTTCGAGGCGGTCAAGGCAGCCGTCGGTCAGTTGCATGGCGCCTATGCGATTGCCGTGTTCTGCAAAGACGAGCCGCATCGACTGATCGGTGCGCGTGCCGGGTCGCCCCTGATTCTGGGTGTGGGCAAGGATGGCAATGAACACTTCCTGGCGAGTGACGCCATGGCACTGGCAGGCGTGACCGATCAAATCGTCTACCTGGAAGAGGGCGATGTAGTCGATGTGCAACTGGGTAAATACTGGCTGGTGGACAAGGCGCACAAAGCCGTGGCACCGGTCCACCGTCCGGTGAAGACGGTAGTAGCACACAGCGGCGCAGCTGAATTGGGGCCATATCGCCACTATATGCAAAAGGAGATCTTTGAGCAGCCTCGCGCCATTGCAGACACGCTGGAAGGTGTGGAAGGTATTGTTCCCGAGCTGTTTGGCGACGGTGCCTACCGCATTTTCAAGGACATCGATAACGTCCTCATTCTGGCCTGTGGCACCAGCTACTACAGCGGTTGCACGGCCAAGTACTGGCTGGAGAAAATTGCCAAAGTGCCTACGCAGGTAGAGGTTGCCAGTGAATACCGCTACCGCGACTCGGTGCCTAATCCCAGGACTTTGGTGGTCACCATCACCCAGTCAGGTGAGACTGCAGACACGCTGGCAGCTCTGCGTCACGCACAAGGGCTGGGTATGACCAACACGCTGACGATCTGCAACGTCGCCACCAGTGCCATGGTGCGTGAGTGCAAACTGGCCTACATCACCCGCGCGGGTATCGAGATTGGCGTGGCGTCCACCAAGGCCTTCACAACGCAACTGGCAGGACTATTTCTGCTGACGCTGGCGCTGGCGCAAGCCAAAGGACGGCTGAGCGACGAAGAAGAGGCCCACCACCTCAAAGCCATGCGCCACCTGCCGGCCGCCCTGCAGGCCGTACTGGCGCTGGAACCCCAGGTGATCAGCTGGGCGGAGGATTTTGCCCGTATGGAGAATGCCCTGTTCCTGGGCCGTGGCCTGCATTACCCCATTGCCCTGGAGGGTGCTCTCAAACTAAAGGAAATCAGCTATATCCATGCTGAGGCCTATCCGGCCGGTGAACTCAAGCATGGTCCGCTGGCGCTGGTTACCAGTGCGATGCCGGTGGTAACGGTTGCTCCTAACGATGCGTTGCTGGAGAAGCTCAAAAGCAACCTGCACGAGGTGCGGGCCCGCGGGGGCGTGTTGTACGTGCTGGCAGATGCAGGAACGAAGATCGAATCGGGTGAAGGCCTGCACGTTATCCGTATGCCCGAACACTATGGCGAGCTGTCGCCGCTGCTGCACGTGGTGCCACTGCAGCTGCTGGCGTATCACACGGCCTGTGCACGCGGGACAGATGTCGACAAGCCTCGCAACCTCGCCAAGAGTGTCACCGTCGAATAGAGTCGGCTAGTTCCTCATGCGCCCGTCGCGCGACACCATGCCCAGAGCAACATATTTGCTGCCGTGGTGCTTGTCAGGCGCATAGGAAACGACGAAGCCACCGGTATCGTAATCGCCCAGATTGGCGATGGAAGCCAGCAGCGAGTCGGCATTACCCGGTTTTTTGGCTCGCCGCATGGCTTCGGTCAATACTTTCGCCCCGATACAAGCCTCCAGATGCGTGCTATTCATGGCGACCGTGATCCCGGAATCCTGCAGAGCTTTCGCGCACTCGCGAACGATGGATATGGGTGAGGATGGGTTGGGAACAACCTGGGCGATGGATACACCGGCAGCCGCCTCGCCTGCAGCCGTGATGTACTGCTGCGCTCCCACAAAGGACAGGCTTGATGTCAGGACCACCATCCCCCGACTAACCAGCTGACGGCTGATTTCTGCCGCTGGACCCGATAAAACCGTGTTGATTAACACCTCAGGCTGCAGCTTGATCAGTTCGTTGATGGTGGAAGCTTCGATCTTGGCATTGCGCTGCAAAGAGATGGACTTGGGTTGTTTGCCCTGTTTGGCCAGATAGTCGACCACGACGGCCAGGTTTTGTTTGCCCACCTCGTCATCGTAGTGAACCACGACGACCTGTTTCATGCCAAGGCCGGTCCAGAACGACAGCATTTTTTCCAGCTCTTCGCCGTAAGAAGCGCGAAGTGTGAACACGACCGGACTGGCTTTGCGTACGGGATTCGCCCCGGAGAAGGGGGCAAAAAATAATACGTCGGCCTTTTCGGCAAGCGGCATGGCATCCAGGCTCAGGGTGGCAGATGCAAAACCGAACAGTGCCACGGCCCTTTTTTCCTTCAGCAGGATTTGAGCGTTTTCACCCGCCAGTTTGCGATCATTTTTATCATCCAGAGAGATCAACTCAACGGGACGGCCATTGACACCACCCCGGGCGTTAACCGACTTGAAATAGGCCAGTGCGCCGTCCCGAATATCTTTGCCAAAGGCGGCATTGCCACCGGTGAGTGGCACGGACTGCCCGATTACCCAGCTGTCCTGGGCATGGGCCGGGATGTTGATCAGTGCAACGCTCAGGAAAACTGACAGGAAACCAATGGCTTTACGCATGAACAAGAACTCCTTAGATTTACAGTGTCGCATGCCCCCGGGCATGTGCTGCAAACGCACGGATCAAGTTTTGACTAAATGGTGTGTGAAGGTGTTGTCAATTAGGTACATCTCAGCGGTCATGCATGTCCAACATTGCTTTGCAGCAAGAATCGGGAACTATTTGCTGAATCCTCATGCCGCCAACTGAACCTCTTCCCGATCGCCTGGCCAATCCGTGGGCAAAGTATTTCCTGGCGACTCGGCCAGCCTTCCTGAGCGTTACCTTTGTGGGCTCTCTGGTGGGGCTGGCAACGGCCTTCGCAGACGGAGTGCCCACAGATTTTTTGAAGGCTGGCCTGACGGTTTTCTTCGCGCTGGTCGCCCATGCCGGCGCCAACGTGGTGAATGATTACTACGATGCCTTGAACGGATCGGATGCTGCCAACGAAGAACGGATTTTTCCCTTTACGGGTGGCAGCCGATTCATTCAGAACGGCGTACTCAGTCTGAATCAGACCCGCTGGTTGGGTTTCGCACTGCTGATTTCAGTTATTCCGGCAGGGCTGTGGCTGACAGCCCATTCAGCCGGTGGTGTTTTCGTGATCGGACTGACGGGCTTGCTGGTTGCCTGGGCTTATTCGGCACCCCCGCTGCGACTGATGACACGTGGCATGGGCGAGGTGGCCATTGTCGCGGGATGGTTGATGGTGGTTGTGGGTTCAGACTATGTTCAACGGGGGACTTTCTCCATGCTCCCCCTGGTCGCAGGGGTCCCCTTCGCGATGCTGGTGGCGGCTATTCTGTTTTTGAACCAGTTTCCTGATCGCCTGGCCGACTCTCGCTCGGGCAAACACACACTGGTCGTGCGTCTGGGTACCCGGGTGGCTCGTCTGGCTTACGTGGCCTGGGTTGCTGGGGCGTATTCGTGGCTTTTGGCATCGGTAATCGCTCAGGCAGTGCCCTCGCTGGGCGCAGCTGGTTTCCTGGCGGGGCTGCTGTCACTCAAAGCCTGTCAGGAAGTGGTGAAAAACGGCGATCACCCGGCGCGCCTGACGCCAGCGATCAAGGCGACGATTGCCGCCGCCAACCTCTATGGGCTGCTGATGGCAATTGCTTTGGTGTGTTCGATCTCGAAGTGAGTCTGATGTGACCAACTCAGCAGCGAGATCCGGCGGGACAGTCGTCGACTGAAAACTGGCGTTCCTGCGTACCATATGCGGATGGCACCAGTTATTTCCAAAGCCCCGTCCATTTCGGGGTTGAGCCGTGCCGAGGCCGCCAGCAGGCTTCTGGCGGACGGGCCCAATCTTCTCCCTGGTAGCCTACCCAAATCCAACCTGATGATCGTGCGGGATGTGCTGACGGAGCCGATGTTCCTGATGCTGCTCTGCGCTGGTGGTATTTACCTCGCTCTGGGTGATCGGGCAGAGGCGCTTTTCCTGTTGGGGTTTGTGTTCGTGGTGATTGGTATCACGCTGGCTCAGCAACGCAAGACCCAGCGCGCGCTGGACTCCCTGCGTGATCTGTCAGCGCCGCGAGCCCTCGTGATTCGCGACGGGCAGGAACAACGAATTGCCGGACGTGACGTCGTGTGTGGCGATGTGTTGGTGCTGCGCGAAGGCGACCGCATCGCAGCAGATGCGATGTTGCTGGACGGGCGCCTGGAGATCGATGAATCCCTTCTTACCGGCGAGGCGGTTCCGGTCACCAGGCAGCCATCTGCAAGCAATTTGAGTGATGACGATTCAGGCGCGGTATTCGCCAGCACGGTGGTCACACGCGGTGTAGGTCTGGCCGAGGTATGTGCCACAGCAAGCGCCACCGCGGTGGGGCGTATTGGTGCCGATCTGGCAGCAACGACCGAGCCACCTTCGCCACTGCAGCAGTCTTCTCGCAAATTGGTGCGAAGACTGGGGCTGGGAGCGCTCCTGCTTGCCAGTTTTCAGGTCTTTCTGGGGTGGTGGTGGGATGGCCGCTCACTGCTGGACAGTTTGCTGGGAGGGATCGCGCTGGCCATGGCCATTCTGCCGGAGGAAATTCCTGTCATCCTGACGGTGTTTCTGGCACTGGGGGCCTGGCGCATCTCGAAACAAAGGGTATTGACGCGACGCGTCTCCGCAGTCGAGGCGCTGGGCGCCATTACGGTACTGGCGGTAGATAAAACCGGAACGCTGACGGTCAACCGCATGACGGTGGTGGAACTCGCGACGGCGACCGAACAATTTACGCCTGAAGGTGCGGGCAGTCTGGATGAGGCCTTTCACGCGCTGGCCGAATTTGCCATGCTGGCTACCCCAGGTGACCCCTTTGACCCGATGGAGAAAGCCATTCAGCAGTTTGGCCACCGCTGGCTGGCGGGCACCGAGCATGTGCACGATGGGCGCCTGCCCGAATTTGAATACGCCTTGTCAGGCGAAATTCTGGCGATGACAAGGGTGTTCGCCAGTGCCAATCCGGCGGAATATTTACTGGCTACCAAAGGTGCACCTGAAGCGGTGGCTGACCTGTGCCATCTGGGCGAGGAGCGGCGTGACGCCATTCGCCGCCAGGTGGAGGCAATGGCCGCGCGTGGCCTGCGGGTGCTGGGTGTGGCCCGTGGGCGATGGCTGGGCGAAGCCCTCGCGCCAGACCATTTGCCTGCCTGGCCGCTGAGCCAGCACGACTTTGACTTCGAATTTCTGGGCTTGGTGGCGCTGGCCGATCCGCCACGCCCTGAAGTACCTGCCGCGCTGGCGGAATGCCGGCGTGCTGGGGTGCGTGTGATCATGATGACGGGTGATCATCCCGCCACGGCCCGCGCAATTGCACGCCAGGTGGGATTGCCAGACCGCCCGGATGTGATCACGGGAGCAGAAATTGCAGCCATGGATGACGCTGAGCTACGCGAGCGCCTCAAACACGTTGACCTGTGCGCACGGCTTCTTCCAGCACACAAGTTGCGGCTGGTGAACGTGCTGCGTGCAGCGGGCGAAGTGGTGGCCATGACAGGCGACGGCGTCAATGACGCGCCCGCACTCAAGGCCGCTGACATCGGCATTGCCATGGGTGAAAGGGGCACTGACGTCGCCCGGGAGGCAGCAGCACTGGTGCTGCTGGACGACAGTTTTTCCAGTATCGTCGCGGCCATCCGGCAGGGCCGTCGTATCGACGACAACATCCGCAAAGCCACGCGCTTTGTCTTTGCCGTGCATATACCTATCATCGCGCTGACCCTGGTGCCCGCGCTGCTGCAGTGGCCGGTGCTGCTGCTACCGGTACATATTGTGTTGCTGGAACTGCTGATTGATCCCGCCTGTTCCATCATTTTTGAGGCTGAACCAGAAAGTCCTGATTTGATGGACCGCCCACCGCGCCCGGTATCCGATTCGCCATTTGCCAGCGGTCCGCTGGGCCACGCCGTGTTGCAAGGTTTGGGCGTTGCCGGTGTGCTGCTGCTCGGCCAATTCTGGCTGGTTGACCAGGGCTGGAGTGCGTCCCAGGGCCGTAGCGTGGTGTTTGGTGCTCTGATGCTGAGCGTGTTGCTGCTGATATTGGCCAATCGTGATCCGGGTCGCCCGGCGCTGTTCGGCCGTTCTGGCCCCAACCCCTGGCTTAACCGCATGGTGTTTGCTGTGGGCTTGACGGTGGCCGCAGTGCTGGGCACTCCCTGGTTGCAGCAGGTGATGGGGACGGTGTGGCCGGGTGTTGCCGGGCTGATGGCTGGAGTTGCCCTGTTGGGTATTTGCAGCCTGTGGCTGGAATTGTTGCGGCGGTTAAGTCAGCACTCACTAATAAAATAATCCTACTTTTTTTGAAATAGGCCTAAATA
>JAABRC010000109.1 GCA_011391115.1 Candidatus Egaibacter danicus
CAGCTTCGACATCATTGCTGTCTTTGAACTGCCGTGAAAACTTCTGCTCTTCTTCCAGCGTGAGCATGGGCAGGCGGTTGGCTGCCGAAATATATGCATCCAGATTGCCCAGCGACGGCACGACCGACCATGGATTGCCCAACGCCGGTGTAGGGATAGCCATTGCAATTTGATGTGACATACCAGAACTCCTTGTGTTCAATGTTTGAATATTAGCACTCTCTTCGAGTGAGTGCTAATCCATTAGTTCAATCGGGGTGATAGCCCCATGTATGCCGCTAAAACATTGACATATGTCATGGACTTGGGTTTTTCGCGTCGATAGACTCTGTTGCTTCCGTCGGGATGCCTTCTGCCTGATTCGTGCAGGAGGGGGCGTTCTTGGCGGGTGGAACGCAAGCGGCGTAATAGTGGTTCCGGTGAACCAAAGCCAGACCGCTGTTTCCCAAACTGGGAGTTTGCCATGGGTCTGTTTATCCGCAACTTGCGCTTTGCGCACAAGTTCCTACTCATTTCTTTGCTGGCTATGTTGATGCTAGCGGTGCCGACTGTCATATTTGTGCGGGTAAACCTTGAGCACATCGCTTCGGCCCAGCGGGAGGTTCGTGGATTGGGTCCAATTCAGGACACCATGAAGCTGACGCAGTTGTCCCAACAACACCGGGGAATGTCCGCCGTTTTGCTGGCCGGAAACGACGCTCAGGCGCCCGTACGGCAGGCCAAAGAGGCCGAAGTGAGCCAGGCGATAGCCAAAGTACAGACTTCCGTGGCCCAGTTGGGTAACGCCAAGTTGGGCGCATTGGCGGCCAAAATCAACGATGACTGGAAATCCCTTTCAACCGCCGTTGCTGGCAAGGCCATCGCCGGTCCCGAGAGTTTTGCACGGCACACAGCCCTGATAGCAGAAGAACTGACATTGGTCGAAGACATCGTGAATGCGTCGGGCATCGCGCTGGACCCAACGGCCGCGGGCTACTACCTGCAGTTGGCAGTGCTGCAGCATATGCCCCGGGTAACTGAAGGTTTGGGGCAGCTGCGGGCACGGGGTTCTGCGTTGCTCGTTCGCGCCAGTGCTACGCCCGAGGACAAGGTTCGCATTGAAGTGCTGGGCAGCGGCATCCGCAGCAGCTTGGGCGCCGCCCGCAAAAGCATTGAGTTGGCATCCACCGCCAATCCAGCGCTGACTTCCCTGGTCGGCGATGCGTTGTCCAAGGCCGTGAGCGCCACCGATGAAGGTATGCGTTTGGTGGATGACAAGATTTTGCGGGCGGAAGCGCTGAACTATCCTTCTGCGGATTATTTTGCGGCAATGACCAAGACCATTGACGTGCAGTTTGGCCTCATCACGGTGGCGTTTGATGCATTGCGCAAGCAACTCGACGACACCGTTGCGGCCGCCCAGCGTGAATTGTTTTGGGGCGGCGCCATCGTCGCTTTGATGACGGCGCTGGCTGTATGGATCATGGTGATGATTACCCGCACTACGACGTCGTCGGTGAACTTGGCGCTGGAACTCGCACGTGCGGTGGCGGCTGGGGACCTGAGTCAGCGTATTGAGGCGCGAGGCAATGACGAAATGGGCCATTTGCTGGCGGCATTGACAGAGATGCAGGCTAGTTTGGCGAAAGTCGTGACGACCGTTCGCCAGGGTTCGGAAGGGGTGGCCACTGCCAGCGCTGAAATCGCTCAGGGCAACAATGACATGTCTGCCCGCACCGAAAGCCAGGCCAGTGCACTTGAGCAAACGGCGGCCAGTATGGAGGAGTTGAGCGGCACGGTGCGCCAGAACGCGGACAGTGCGCGAACGGCGAACCAACTGGCCGTCAGCGCGTCTACTGTGGCCGTCAGAGGCGGCGAAGTCGTGGCCCAAGTGGTGGATACGATGCGAGGCATCAACGATTCTTCGCGCAAAATTTCCGACATCATCCAGGTTATTGATGGCATCGCGTTTCAGACCAATATCCTGGCGTTGAACGCCGCCGTGGAAGCGGCACGGGCCGGGGAGCAGGGGCGCGGTTTTGCGGTCGTGGCCAGCGAGGTGCGGTCCCTGGCCGGGCGCAGCGCCGATGCTGCGAAAGAGATCAAGATGCTGATCAACGCCAGTGTGGAGCGCGTAGAGCATGGAACGACGTTGGTGGACGAGGCGGGTGCCACGATGACCGAGGTTGTGACCAGCATCCGGCGCGTCACCGACATCATGGGTGAAATCAGCGCTGCCAGCAATGAGCAGGCGCTGGGGGTGGCCCAAGTGGGAGAGGCTGTCAAGCAAATGGATGAGGTGACCCAGCAAAACGCGGCCCTGGTCGAAGAAATGGCTGCTGCTGCGAGCAGTCTGAAAAACCAGTCCAGCGATCTCGTCGACGCCGTCAGCGTCTTCAAACTCGATACCGTTGGGACTGCGCGAGGGCGTGCAAGCCTGGCATTGCGCTCCAGTTGAGCCTTTGGCATGAAGCGCGCGTTGGCGGCTCTTTGGCTGCTGTTATTGTTTATATTTTCGGAATCGGCGTGGGCGCAGTCCCCTATCCGGTTCGGCGTGCTTTCGTTTCGCCCCGATACGCGTTCTTTGGCGCAGTGGCAGCCGCTGGCGGGATACCTTGAATCGGAGCTGAAGCGGCCGGTGCAGCTGTCAGTGCATGACCTTCCGGGACTCGAAGCTGCGGTGGCCAGTGGTGCGCTGGATGTGGTCTTTACCAACCCCGGGCACTACATCCTGCTGAACCAGCGCTATGCCTTGTCGGCACCCCTGGCGACCCAGGTAAACGCCGTGGGGGACGCAGACGTGTCTGCATTTGGCGGGGTCATTTTTACGCGCGCTGATGCTGCGCGTATCGATGCGCTGTCGGACATTTCTGGCCAGCGTGTTGCGGTGACCAGCGTCAACTTTCTCGGGGGTTACCAGCTGCAGGCCTCGGTCCTGCAGAAGGCGGGTCTGCCCGTGCTCGGGACAGGCGCGCTGGTAGTGACAGGAATGCCGCAAGACAACGTCGTCACCGCAGTCATGTCCGGTCGTGCTGAGGTGGGGTTTGTGCGGACCGGCATACTCGAATCCTTGGTGCAGGAAGGCCGTCTGGAGCCTGAGGCGTTAAAAGTTATCCATCGGCAGAACCTTGGGCATTTCCCTTACGCCAGTTCCACACCCCTGGTCCCGGAGTGGCCCGTCGCCGTGATGGCCACCGTTGACCCGCAAGTTGCGCGCCGCCTGGCCATAGCCTTACTGGGGTTGCCGCGCGACAGTCCCGCTGCCATAGCTGCCGGTCTCAGTGGCTTTATGCCGCCAGCCAACTATGGCGAGGTCGAAACGCTGTTGCGCAGTATGCGCATGCCGCCCTTTGACGCGCCGCGCGACGTTGTTCTTGCTGACTTGTGGATGCAATACCAGGGCTGGATGGTTGTGTTGGGCGTGCTGACAGGTTTGCTCGTGTGTGCCGGCGCGGGCCTTTCGGTGCAGTACCGGCGCATGCTGCACGCCAGGCAGCGCGCACGGGCCATCATCCATTCCGCCATGGACGCTGTCGTCCAGATGAATGCCCAGGGGCTCATTACAGGTTGGAATCCACAGGCCGAACAACTATTTGGCTGGATGCGTGCCGAGGCCATGGGGCGGGCCATGCACGACACCATCATTCCGGCTCACTACCGCGAGGCCCACCAGGCGGGCTTACAACGACATCTGTCCACGGGGACTTCCACGATGTTGGGCTCAGTCGTGGAAGTGCAGGCCGTGCACCGGGATGGCCGACTGTTTCCGGTGGAACTGGTGATTACTGCGATGAAGATGGATGGTGCGCGCGAGTTCAATGCTTTTATTCGTGATATCTCGAATCGCAAGTTGCTTGAAGGCACGCTGCACTTTCTGGCCGATCACAGCGGGGCCAATGGTCGCGAGGGTTTCTTTCCCGCGTTGGCAGCCTACCTGGCCAGCGCGCTGGATGCCGACTATGTGTGCGTGGACCGGGTGACAGCCGATGGCTTGACGGCCCACAGCGTGGCCGTTTTTCTCGATGGCAAGTTGCAAGAAAACGTTCAGTATGCCCTCGAGCAGACGCCTTGCGGGGACGTCGTCCAACATGGATTGTGTGTGGTCCCCAGTGGGGTATGCCAGCGGTTTCCCAAAGACACGGCTTTGCAGGATTTAAGGGCGCAGGGCTACCTTGGCGTGGCGCTGTGGGGAGTGGGTGATAAACCTGTCGGTTTGATCGCCATCATCCGTCGCAAGCCCATGCAACGCACGCCACTGGCCGAGTCTGTTCTCAGGATGGTCGCTGTGCGGGCCGCCGGTGAACTGGAGCAAGAACAGGCACAAGCCCGCCTGCAATTGGCCGGTAGCGTATTTACCCACGCGCGTGAGGGCATACTGATTACCGATGCCCAAGGGCTCATCGTGGACGTCAATGAAACCTTCTGCACGATTACCGGCTACAGCCGCGCGGAAGCACTGGGCCGAAACCCAAGATTTTTGCAGTCCGGGCGACAGGGCGCTCAGTTTTATGCGGCAATGTGGGGAGATCTGGCCGAGAAAGGCTTCTGGTCTGGGGAAATCTGGAACAGGCGCAAGGACGGCGAGGTCTACGCCGAGTTGGAAAACATCAGCGTGGTCCGCGATGCCAGCGGCGCCATCCAGAACTATGTAGGGCTATTCACCGACATCACGCATATCAAGGAGCACCAACGCCAGTTGGAGCACATCGCCCACTTTGATGTGCTTACAGGCCTGCCCAATCGCGTGCTGCTGGCCGATCGGTTGCAGCAGGCCATGTCGCATTGTCAGCGCCAGGGGCACACGTTGGCATTGGCGTATTTTGATCTCGATGGATTCAAGGCCGTCAACGATGCGCATGGTCATGCTGCGGGAGATGAACTGCTGATTGCGGTCGCCAATAACGTCAAGTCTGCACTGCGCGATGGCGATACGCTGGCCCGCATTGGTGGCGATGAGTTTGTCGCGTTGCTGGTGGATATGGAGCCGCTCCCGGCATTTCAGCCAGTGCTGGCCCGATTGCTGAATGCCGTGGCCTTGCCCGTCCAAGTGGCAGACACCGTGTTGAAAGTTTCTGCCAGCGTTGGCGTCACCATTTATCCCCAAGACGGAGCCGATGCAGATCAGTTAATGCGTCACGCCGATCAAGCCATGTACCTTGCCAAACAGGCTGGCAAAAACCGTTACCACCTGTTTGACGTCGCCCGCGACGCTGCAGTGCAAACCCAGCGGGAAAGCCTGGAGCACATCCGTTTGGGGTTCGATCACCAGGAATTTGTGCTTTTCTACCAACCCAAGGTGAACATGAGGACCGGCCAGGTGATTGGCGCGGAGGCACTGATCCGTTGGCAACACCCCGAACGGGGACTGCTGTCGCCGGCCGCCTTCCTGCCGATCGTGGAGGGTCACCCCCTGAGTGTCGACGTGGGGGAGTGGGTGATTGCGACGGCTTTGGGGCAAATGACGCAATGGCATGCCGCAGGGCTGGAATTGCCGGTCAGTGTAAATATTGCAGCCTGCCAGCTGCAGCAAACCGGTTTTGTCGACCGGTTGAGAGGACTGCTAGCGGCGCACCCAAGTGTGCCACCCCAGAGCCTGGAACTGGAAATCCTGGAGACCAGTGCCCTAGAGGACATGCGCGAGGTGTCCGACATCATGCGGGCCTGTCAAGCCTTTGGCGTACGCTTTGCACTGGATGACTTTGGCACCGGCTATTCGTCGCTGACCTACCTCAAGCACCTTCCTGCAGAAGTGATCAAGATTGACCAAAGTTTTGTGCGCGACATGATGACCGACACGGATGACCTGGCCATCGTGAAGGGGGTCATTGGGCTGGCTGCAGCCTTTCAGCGCGAGGTGATTGCGGAAGGCGTTGAGACGGCGGTGCATGGGGTCCAACTCCTGGCACTGGGGGCCGAACTGGCACAAGGTTACGGTATTGCACGGCCTATGCCCGCACACGCCGTCCGGGAATGGGTGGCACGCTGGCAACAGGATGCGGTCTGGTTGGCCTGAGGGTTTGCCCGGGGTATTTGCCCAGTACTATCAATTTGGTAGCTCCTCAATCAATCAAATCGAGGGCTACAACCACATTTTGGCATGTGGGATTTTTCGGTGCGCGGGTGAGGTCTGTAACACCTTTTTTTCTTTCAGCTTACCTGCAGTTTTCAGCCAATCTGTTGCTACGATGGCGGCGAAGTGAAACCCGCATCATTGATGCACAGCAAAGAAAGATTTCTTTACTTCGCTAGCATCCGGCAGCGGTGTGTCGCCAGTTCAAATCGGCAGCCCCCAACACAAAAAACTGTCGGAGCATGATGACAACTTCCATTCTGGCGGATCTGGCTTTCACCAGACCCAACCCCATGCTGCACGGGTTCACTGCATAGCCGCAGGAACCCGCAAGCGACCCCAAAAATCAGTTTCCCGAGGAGATCAAAACATGAAGCGCGACCCCATTCACCCACCCCACAATCAGATCGTGATTCAGCCCATCAGCCACGATGTACTGACCGAGAAATATCTCAAGCCGGGCGAAACCGGTATTGAAGATCTTTTCGCCCGTGTGGCGCGTGCGCTGGCATCGGTCGAACTGGAGGCGGACCGCCCCAAATACGAAACCATCTTCCTGGAAAATCTGTATGCTGGTGC
>JAABRC010000011.1 GCA_011391115.1 Candidatus Egaibacter danicus
TGCGCCAGCATTTCCGGCGCCCATTCCTGTGCCGGCCAGTCCAAGGTAGATATGGACAAGGGCGAGTGGAAATATGTCGCCAAAGGAACTTGCAAGGACATGAAGGGCCTGTCTATGGACGAAGCCAAGATGATGAAAAAGAGCTGATCAGAGAGCTTCAAGCGCCTCTTTGAAGTTGTCCTGAAAAGTCCGCCATCATGTTCTGTGCTGACCCGGATTTGCCTCGTGCAGATCTGACCCAGGTCGGGATAGGCTGGCGGCACCCCCATTACGGCGAGTTGCTGGCAACCCGGCCCGATCTGGCCTTTCTGGAAGTTCACTCTGAGAACTTCTTTGCCGAAGGCGGCGCGGCGCTCGAAGTGCTGCGCCAGGGCCGCGCGCAATATCCCGTCAGCCTGCATGGCGTGGGGTTGTCTCTGGGCTCGGCGGTCGGTGTTGATGAATGGCACCTGGACCAGTTGCAGCGGCTGGTGGCGCAGATCGAGCCGGTTCGCGTGAGTGACCATGCCTGCTTCGCCCGGGGACATATCCATACGCCCGGCGGCCTGCAGCCGGTGCATGCGTCAGATTTGCTGCCAGTACCGTTCTCCAGCGAGGCGCTGGACGTGATGTGTGCCAATGTGCAGCGGGTTCAGGACCGGCTCAAACGCCCGATTTCGGTGGAGAACCTCTCAGCCTACATTGCCTGGCAATCCAGCAACATGGGCGAGCCTGAATTTCTGGCTTCGCTGGCCCGCCGTACCGGTTGCGGCCTGCTGGTGGACGTGAACAACATTTATGTGAATGCGCTCAACGACCGCCTGCAGGGCGTGGCCGGTGACCCGGTGCAGCGCTGCACGGATTGGCTCGATGCCATTCCGGCCGCTGCCGTGACCGAAATGCATCTGGCTGGCCATGCGGACTGCGGCGACATCGTGATTGACGACCACGGCAGCCGGGTGTGTGATCCGGTCTGGTCCGTCTATCGCCACGCTGTGAGCCGCTTTGGTGCTGTGCCCACGCTGATCGAATGGGATACCGATGTGCCCGCGCTGGATGTGCTGCTGGGGGAGGCGGCCAAAGCCCGCCAGCTTTGTCGGGAGGTGCTGACATGACCTCGCTGGCAATCGAGCAGCAGGCTTTGCTGGATGCATTGTTCGCACGACCCCCAGTGGTGCAACCGGATGTTGCTATAAATTTAATAGCTGTTTACGCATATTACACGGGGGCTAGAGGCCTAAAAGCCTATAAAAATAACAGTTTTTCACTGGCTGAGCGCACATTGCTGGCGGCGTATCCGGTGATGGCACAGCTGCTGGGCGAAGACAGCTTCGCACTGCTGGCCCGCGACTTCTGGCTCGCCCACCCGCCGGTGCGCGGTGATCTGGCCCATTGGGGCGCGGCGCTGGGCGACTTTGTGCAACACAACGCCTTGCTGGCGGATGAGCCTTATCTGGGCGACGTGGCGCGCGTGGAGTGGGCACTGCACCGGGCTGTCAGTGCCGCCGACCGTGATGCGCAGCCAGCGACGTTTGCGTTGCTGTCCACTGTGGAGCCTGACGCGCTGACGCTGCAGCTGGCCAGCGGTGTGTTTGTCCTGACCAGTGCTTACCCGGTTGCCAGCATCGTTACCGCCCATTTGAACAACAGCCCCACGCTCGAAGAAGTGGGCCGCAAGCTGCGCGCGGTCGAGGCTGAATGTGTGGTGGTGTGGCGCCAGGGCTTCAAGCCGCAGGTGGCGCCGTGCACCGCCGCGCAAGCGGCTTTCATGCAAGCCCTGCAGTCAGGCGCCTCTTTGCTGTCGGCGCTGGAGCGTGCTGACGAGTTTGATTTCAACCAATGGCTGCCTGCAGCCGTGCAAAACGGGCTGGTGCTTGGTGCACGGTCCATCGACCCAATCTCAACGGATATCTGATCATGAATCTGCGTAACCCTACCCTGCCAGGCGCAACCAGGCCCACATGGATCCAGCGGGGCTTGTCGCTGTCGAAAGCCATCGCTGACGCGCTGGACCTGACCCAGCCGCTGGCTGCGCTGATGGCGCGCGCTTATGTGGCACAGGTGTTTTTCCTGTCTGGCCTGACCAAGCTTCGGGACTGGGGTACCACGGTTGCCCTGTTTACCGATGAATACAAGGTGCCGTTGCTGCCACCCGAGGTGGCTGCCCTGATGGGCACCGCCGGGGAACTGGTGTTGCCCGTGTTGCTGGTACTGGGCTTGGGTGGTCGCCTGGCGGCGCTGGGCTTGTCCGTCGTGAACGTTGTTGCGGTCATCAGCTTGAGCGAGATCGCGCCCGCCGCGTTGCAGCAGCACATCACCTGGGGTGTATTGCTGGCCGCGCTGGCGATTTACGGCGGCGGCAAGTGGTCAATCGACCATCTGGCAGGCGCCTGGGTCCGCCGCCAGATGCCGGGCTGAGCAAACCGTCTACCAGTTCACTTCGCGATCTGGCGTGGCGCCAATGCGATGGATGGACAAATCAGCGCCTTCATATTCCTCTTCCTGGCTGAGCCGCAAGCCCATGGTTGCCTTGAGCAATCCATAAACCACCAGACCGCCCAGTGCGGCCCAGGCCACACCCATGGCGGTGCCGATCAACTGGGCCGAAAAGCTCACGCCACCCAGACCACCGAACGCCTGGCTGCCAAAAATGCCTGCAGCAAGTCCACCCCAGGTGCCACACAGGCCGTGCAGTGGCCATACGCCCAGCACGTCATCAATCTTCCATTTGTTTTGCGTGAGCGTGAACATCACCACGAAGATGGCACCGGCCACGCCGCCTACCACCAGCGCACCTAGCGGGTGCATCAGGTCCGAGCCGGCGCACACCGCCACCAGGCCTGCCAGCGGACCGTTGTGTATGAAGCCAGGGTCGTTTTTGCCCATGGCCAGCGCCACCAGCGTGCCACCCACCATTGCCATTAGCGAGTTGACCGCCACCAGACCGGAGATCTTGTCGATGGTCTGCGCGCTCATCACGTTGAAGCCAAACCAGCCGACGGTGAGCACCCAGGCACCCAGCGCCAGAAACGGGATATTGGATGGTGGATGCGCGCTGATGGAGCCATCCTTGCGATACCGGTTGGCGCGGGCACCCAGCAAAATGACCGCGGGTAAGGCCAGCCAGCCGCCGACGGCGTGAACGACGACTGAACCGGCGAAGTCATGGAACTCTGCGCCTGTGGTGGCCTTGATCCAGGCTTGCACGCCAAAGTGCTGATTCCAGACAATACCCTCGAAGAAAGGGTAAATCAGGCCCACAATGACCGCAGTTGCAATCAGTTGGGGCCAGAACTTGGCGCGCTCGGCAATGCCGCCCGAAATGATGGCCGGAATAGCCGCCGCAAAAGTCAGCAAAAAGAAGAACTTCACCAGCTCATAGCCGTTTTTGGCAGCCAACTGCTCGGCACCCACAAAGAAACTGGTGCCGTAAGCCACGCCATAGCCGATCAGAAAATATGCGACAGTGGATACTGAGAAGTCCACCAGAATCTTCACCAGCGCATTTACCTGGTTCTTTTTGCGAACCGTGCCCAGCTCCAGAAACGCGAAACCGGCGTGCATGGCCAGCACCATGATGCCGCCTAACAAGATGAACAAGGCGTCTGAGCCCTGTTTTAGTGCTTCCATATTGTCCTCTTTGTATAAATTGCTTTGTATTGGTGCGAAAAACGGGAATTTCTCAATAACGCACCAAACTAAAGCAATATTCGCGCCAATATCGGGAATTACGCTCGGTAAACGTGCGGTGGTAGCGGACAGTCGCGTGACAGTTTGACCGGGTACGATGAAACAATGGAAGCTTTTCTGGTATCGACCGGCATTGTGGCGCTGGCCGAAATGGGTGACAAAACCCAATTGCTCGCGTTGATCCTGGCGGTCCGGTTCCGCAAGCCCTGGCCCATCGTGCTGGGCATTCTGGTTGCCACCCTCGCCAACCATGCCATGGCAGGCGCTTTGGGTTCTTGGGTAACCACTGTGCTGGGCCCCGATGTGTTGCGCTGGATATTGGGGGGCTCATTCATCGCCATGGCGGTCTGGATGCTGATTCCCGACAAAATTGACGAAGGCGATACGCCCACTGCGCCCCGCTTTGGCGTCTTTGGCACGACCGTCGTTGCCTTTTTTCTGGCTGAAATGGGTGACAAGACGCAAATAGCGACGGTGATGCTGGCAGCGCAATACAGCGCCTATTTCTGGGTCGTCGCCGGCACCACCCTGGGCATGATGCTGGCCAACGCACCGGTTGTCTGGCTGGGCGAGCGCGTGACGCGCCTGGTACCCATCCGCATCATGCACGTGGTATCTGCGCTGATTTTTCTGGTGTTGGGTGTGGCCGCGCTCGTGGGTTGGGGCTGAGTCAGCGTGCGGCGCCGCGCCGATAGATGACGTGGTAAGTCAGCCCGACCAGGACACTTCCACCCACCAGATTGCCGGCAATCACCGGCACCAGATTTCCTGCCATACCGCCCCAGGTCACAATGCCGTTTGCCATGGTCGAGGGGTTGAAATGCTGGATCAGCATGGCCAACGGCATGAAATACATGTTGGCGATGCTGTGCTCGAAACCGGCCGCTACAAATGCCGTTACCGGCAGCACGATGGCCACCATTCTGTCGGTCACACTGCGCCCCGCCATGGCCATCCACACGGCCATACACACCAGTACATTGCACAACACGCCACGAAAAAAAGCGTGCCCAAACGACAGGTCCTGCTTGGCCAGCGCGATCTTCACGACTTGCTGGGCAATTGCACCCCCGTTGAGTTCCGTATGTCCGCTGGCAAATACCAGCACAGCCAGACCGGCTGCACCGGCAAAATTGGCCAGACATACCAGCACCCAGTTCCGCAGCACATCGGCAGAGCTGATCTTGCGGTCTGCCCAGGCCAGGGCCAGAAGGTTATTGCCGGTAAAAAGCTCGGCCCCGGCCACCACGACCAGCAGCAGGCCCAGGGAAAAAACCAGCCCACCCAATACCGAGCCAGCCGCAAAACCCAGTGACGGGTCTGATTTCACGAGCACGTAAAAAAGGCTGCCCAGACCGATGAACGCGCCTGCGAGCCCGCCCAACATCAAAAGTGGCAACGTGGCCATGCGTGCTTTGGCAACACCGACTGTTTCGATGCGCTCGGCGATTTCGCGCGGCGCATAAGAATCTGACCCGTATAGTTCTGACATGTGAGCCTTGCTGTGCAATGAATTCTGAACTTGGATTTATACTAACCTCAATGCGCCGATTTGCTACAGCTTGCGGGCGCTTAATAAGTTCAGCTAAAGACGCCAGCCAACCCGGCCTCGCCCTTAGCCAGAAGGAAAGCGATGCCGGGTTTTGTTTTTCTGATTCCAACCCATGCTGATTGCCACGCCACAGTCGATGCACTTTGCCGATGCGCTGCCCTTACAGAGCGGCGCGTCCATTCGCGCCTACGACCTGAGTTATGAAACCTACGGCACGCTGAATGCCGACAAATCCAACGCCGTGTTGATTTGCCACGCGCTCAACGCCTCGCACCACGTGGCGGGTGTCTACGCGGGTCAGGACAAGTCTGAAGGCTGGTGGGACGCCATGATCGGGCCTGGCAAGTCGTTGGACACGAACAAGTTCTTTGTTATCGGCGTGAACAACCTCGGATCCTGTTTTGGCTCGACCGGGCCCATGCACATGAACCCGGACACCGGGCGCATCTATGGCGCCGACTTCCCTGTGGTCACCGTGGAAGATTGGGTGAATGCGCAAGCCCGTTTGCTGGACGCGCTGGGTATCGAGACACTGGCCGCTGTGATGGGTGGGTCGCTGGGCGGTATGCAGGCACTTGGCTGGACACTGCAGTTTCCGGATCGGGTTCGCCACGCCGTGGTGATTGCCAGTGCGCCCAACCTCACGGCTGAAAATATTGCGTTCAACGAGGTGGCGCGCCGTGCCATCGTGACCGACCCGGACTTCAACGGCGGCCACTTTTATGCGGAGGGTGACAGGCTGGAGACCAAACCCAAACGCGGCCTGCGCATTGCCCGCATGATTGGCCATATCACTTACCTCAGTGACGATGTGATGAACGAGAAGTTTGGCCGCCAGTTACGCGAAGCCGTGCTGGGCAGCGCCGCTGGCTACAAATATTCAACGCAGGAGGTGGAGTTCCAGATTGAAAGCTACCTGCGCTACCAGGGCGACAAGTTTGCGGAATACTTTGACGCCAACACGTATCTGCTAATCACCCGCGCACTGGATTACTTCGATCCGGCTCGCGGGTTTGACGGCAATCTGAGCCTGGCGCTGGCACGCGCGAAAGCCAAATTCCTGCTGGTGAGCTTCACCACCGACTGGCGCTTTTCGCCCCAGCGCAGCCGTGAGCTGGTGAAAGCCTTGCTCGATAACCGCCGCGATGTGAGCTACGCCGAGATCGATGCGCCCCATGGGCATGATGCCTTTTTGCTCGATGACCCCCGTTATATGGGCGTGATCAGCTCTTATTTCGATAGCGTTTTGAAAGAAACGGAGGCGTCCGCATGAGCGACGCTTCCACGATGAAAGCCATTGCCGATCTGGTGCCGCAGGGTTCGCGCGTGCTCGACCTGGGTTGCGGAGACGGCGCGTTGCTGGCCTACCTGCAGCAGACACGAGCCTGCACCGGCTACGGCATCGAGATAGCCGACGCCAACGTGCTGGCTTGCGTGAAGCGCGGCGTCAACGTCATCCAGCTTAACCTGGATGAAGGCCTGGCGATGTTTGACGACGCCTCGTTTGACGTGGTGCTGCAGATCGATACGTTGCAACACCTGCGCAATGCCGAGGTGATGCTGCGCGAAACGGCGCGAGTCGGCAAGACCGGCATCGTGGCCTTTCCCAATTTTGGGCACTGGCCCAACCGCCTGGCCGTGTTGATGGGTCGCATGCCGGTGACCAAACGCCTTCCTTACCAGTGGTACGACACCCCCAACATCCGCGTGGGAACCTATGCGGATTTTGAAGTGCTGGCGCAGCGCAACCAGCTCAACATCACCGACAGTTTTGGCCTGCAGGACAGCCGTCTGGTGCGCATTGCGCCCAACCTGATGGCGGGCACGGCGGTCTTCAAGTTTTCCCGCTGAAAAACAAGCCCAGCACGGCTAGGCCGTGTCCAGTAGCTAAAACCGGGGCCGCTGGGGGTTGAAGTCCGGCTGGTGCTTGCGCATTTCTTTCGCATCGTCACGCTTTCGGATGCCGCAGTCCAGGTAGTTCTGGTGCAACCGGGTGAGCGCGTGGCGGTCCAGTTTGACACCCAAGCCAGCGCCCGGCGGCGGTGCCAGCACACCGTCCTTGATGGTTAATTTGCCGCCTTCGATGACTTCGTCTTCCTGCCAAGGATAGTGTGTGTCGCAGGCGTAGGTGAGGTTGGGCAGCGTCACCCCGACGTGGGTCATGGCTGCCAGGCTGATGCCCATGTGCGAATTGGAATGCATCGAGATGCCCATGCCAAAGGTACGGCAAATGGTTGCCAGGTGCTGGGTGGCCCGCAGGCCGCCCCAGTAGTGGTGGTCAGACAAAATCACCTGCACGGCATCGAGTTGAACCGTTTTGGGAATGTGGCCAAAGGCGATGGTCACCATGTTGGTGGCCAGCGGCATCGGCGCGAATTTGGCCACTTCACCCATTTCCTCCAGCGTGCCCACCGGGTCTTCCAGGTACTCCAGCAGTCCTTCGGCCGCTAGCAGGGGCATGATGCGGCGGGTGGTCTCGACCGACCAACCGCCGTTGGGGTCAATCCGCAACGGATAACCCGGGAAGGCTGCACGCAAAGCCTGCAGGCCGGCAATTTCTTCTTCTGGGGCCAGCACGCCGGCCTTGAGCTTGATGGAGCCAAAGCCATAGGTGTCAATCATGCGACGAGCCTGTTGCACCAGCTGCTCGGGCGTGAGGACCTCGCCCCAGTTGTCGGTCGGGTAGCCGGGGTCTTCCTTGTGTTTGGCAAACTTGTAAAACAGGTAGGCGCTGTAGGCTACGTGAGGACGAACCGCACCACCCAGCACTTGGTACAACGGGTGGTTCAGGATCTGGCCTTGCAGGTCCAGAAAGGCCACTTCAAATGCCGCCAGTGCACTGGCACGCGCCTTGTCGCCTGCGGGTGGGAACGTGGCCCCGGTATCCGGGTTGTCGCCTACCAGGCCGTACACCACGCGGGTCAGGGCGTTGAGGTCAAACGGATCCAGCCCCATGAGCTGCGGTGCGATGTTTGCCAAGTTGTGCAGTGTTTCCAGATCGCCATAACTTTCGCCCAGACCCACACGGCCGTCCGCGGTTTCCACTTCGATGATGCTGCGCAGCGCCCAGGGTTCGTGCACACCGGCCACGTTCAAAAGCGGAGGGTCACGAAACGCAATGGGGGTGACGCGGGCAGCCACGATGCGGGTGGTCGTCAGGCTCATTCAAATATCCTTTCTGGGTGATCAGGCAAGGTTGAACCGTATCTCGCCGCTCAGGCTGTCTCCCGGTTCAAGCAGGTGCGTGCCGGTGTCTGCAACCCCGCGGGCAGCGAGGTTGAACCCGTCTGCCACATGGCTGACGGGCTCCAGACACAAATAAAGAGGCGTGTCAGGCCGATGCACCACCAAGTGATCAAACACCGGGTCTGCCTGCATGCTCAGTTGTGAACCCTGTGGCAGATCGACGGTGGCCGTGCCATCCCAGCCGCCCACATAGTCGGTCATGCCGCCATCGGGCAGACGGCGTGGCGTCTCATGCTGCTCGTTCGCCAGCAGCGCCCGGGGGGTGCCCGGCAGGTACTCTGGCGTGGCAGGCCAGAGGGTGGTGGCACCATAGGTGAGTCGGGCCGCGGGGTCATGCCGGAAGTAGGGGTGCAGGCCCATGCCCGCCGGCATGGTGCGCTGGTCTGCGTTGCGCAATGTCAGGCCAACGCGAAGCTGCGAAGGCGTCAATTCGAAACGCAGGCTGGCCGTGTAGTGCCAGGGCCAGGCCGGGCCAGCCGGACTGTCCAGGGTCAGCGTGACGGTGTCCGGGCCTTGCTGTGTAGCTTGCCAGGGCTGTGTGTGAGCGTTGCCATGCAGGGTGTGGGGCATGGCATTGGGGTGTGGGCGCAGTGCATGGGTTTTACCATTGACGTGCAGCAGTGCATTGGCGATGCGATTCGAATACGGGATCAGTGGATAGATGCCGCCTTTGGCCCAGTGAATGGGGTCAAAGAAGTCTTCGGGATAGGGGTGGAGAACGTCAATAGCCTCACCGCTCCCATCCACCAGCCGCAACGCGGATACCCGGCCTCCCGCGTGCGGTACCAGACGGGCGGAGGCGCCACCGGCATTCAAGGTGATGACAGGATTCATGGCCGCTTCAGGCATAGCCGGTCGAGCCGTCTGGCTTGACCGGCACCTTGCGTTCCCAGTGAATGTATTCCTCGGTGCCCAGCAGCTCTTCATTGATCTCGACACCCCAGCCTGGACGATCGGGGCGAAGCTCCAGGTAGCCGTCTTTGGGCAGGTACGGGTCTTTCACGTACCAGGCGCCTTCGTTACGGTCTTCTGCCGTGACTGTAGCCTCTGTGCCGTACACATAACCTGCACCTTGCGGCAGACGGTATTCGAGGATGCGGAAGTTGGTCTGGGCGGCGCTGAAATGCACGTTGATGGCGGTGGCCAGTGGGCCCATCGGGTTGTGCGGCGCAATGGTCACGAAATGTGCCTCGGCAATGGCCGCAATTTTGCACATCTCCAGCAGGCCACCCACCACGCAGATATCAGGCTGGATGATGTCGCAGCCACGCACCTGCAACAGCCTCAGGAACTCAAAGCGGCTGTACAGCGACTCGCCCGTGGCCAGTGTGCACTGGAGGCCACGCTTGAGCTCACCCCAGGCCTCAAAGTTCTCTGGCCGGATCGGCTCTTCAAAAAACAAGGGATCGTAGGGTGCCAGTGCGTTGCCCAGCTGTATGGCCTGCGTGGGCTCGAAAATCTTGGCATGGGCATCAAAGGCAATCTCGTACTCGGTTTTGACCGTTTCACGCAGCTTGCGAAAGTACTCGGCGGATGTCCGCACCACCTCGCCCCAGCGGTTCCGATGCATGTCGATACGAAATGGACTGAGCTTGAAAGCCTTGAAACCCCATTGCTCGTTCAGCGCGTCCATTTCATCCCGCGCCAGCGCTGCGTCGGGGGCGGTGTACATGCCTGCGTACACCTGCACCCGGTCCCGCACATGACCGCCCAGCAGCATGTACACCGGCACACCGAGTGCTTTGGCGGAGATGTCCCACAGACAATGGTCGATAGCGGCAATCGCTGCCAAACCCATGGCGCCGGGTGGAAAACGTGTCTGCTGCATCAGGTAGTGGATCAGAAACTCGATGCGGCGCGGGTCCTGGCCCCTGAGAAAGGTGACCAGGTAATCGAACAGCGGAAACAGGGCTTTGTCAGGCCCATGGTTGTAACACTCACCCCAGCCGGTGATGCCTTCGTCTGTGTCCATCGCCAGAATGACGCGGGGACGGTTTTTGTCGCGCGACATGAACACGCGTAATCGGTCAATTTTCATGGAAGTTTCTGTTGTGCAAAGAGTTAAGCATGTCCGAAGTGGTCACGCCTTGAAAAGGTGTCGTTGTGCCAGGGCCGCCTATTTTCAGGACAAGTACCTGGAGCGAGGCAAGCGGGTCTGCACGTAAATATCTTCACCTTTTACCGCTGTGATCTTCATGCGCAATCAGACGGCGCTTGCTCCGGTGTAGCGGAACCGCTTGTGCATGCCGCGCGCGCGTGGGTCGGGCTGCGGTATGGCAGACAGCAATGCCTGTGTGTAAGGGTGTGTGGGCGCATCGCAGACCTGATCCGTTGGCCCGGTTTCCACTACTTTGCCGCGGTACATCACGGCTACCCGATCGCAAAAATACCGGATCACTGCAATGTCATGGCTGATGAAGATGAATGACAGCCCCAGTTTGTCCTGCAGGTTCAGCAGCAGATCCAGCATCTGCGAACGCAGAGACACGTCCAGTGCCGCCGTGGCCTCGTCCGCAACGATGATTCGGGGGTTTAGCGCAATGGCGCGCGCGATACCGATGCGCTGGCGTTGGCCGCCTGAGAACGCGTGCGGGTAACGCTCGCGCCAGGCGGGCTCCAGGCCCACACTTTGCAACAAGTCGGCCACTCGGTCATCCAGGTCCTTGCCGGATGCTAGCCCGTTGACCAGCAGCGGTTCGCCCACAATCTGGGCGACCGTCATGCGTGGATTCAGGGAGCCTACCGGATCCTGGAAAATCATCCGCATTTCACGCCGGCACTGCTTGAGTGTGTGCTTGTTGGCCGTGACCAGATCGATTACCGTCCCGTCGGGCTGGCGGTAGTTGATTGCGCCGGCGGTGGGGTCATAGACGCGCAGCAAACAACGGCCCATGGTAGTCTTGCCGGAGCCGGACTCCCCCACAATGCCCAGGGATTCGCCCGGCATGAGGGTTAGCGAAACACCATCCACCGCCTTGGTAGATGACTTGGCGCTACCAAAATGCATGGCTAGATCGCGCACTTCCAGAATCGGCTCCTGCTTCTGGGTAGGTGCTGTGCGTTGAACACGGATGTCTGCCTTGCGCCCCAGTTTCAACACCGAACCAATCAGCATCTTGGTGTACTCGTGCTGGGCTGCATGAAAAATCTGGTCCACTGGTCCTGTTTCGACGACCTTGCCGTTTCGCATGACGATGACCTGGTCAGCAATCTCGGCGACCACGCCCATGTCGTGTGTGATGAACATCACGGCCATGCCATGGCCTTGCTGCAGACGTTTGATCAGGTCCAGAATCTCGGCCTGCGTGGTCACGTCCAGAGCAGTGGTGGGTTCGTCGGCGATCAGTAACGACGGGTTGCAAGCCAGCGCCATCGCAATCATCACCCGCTGTCGCATTCCGCCAGAGAACTCGAAGGTGTAACGATCTACGGCCTTGTCGGGATTGGGAATCTCTACCTGAGTCAGCAGCTCAATGCAACGTGCCCGGGCTTCAGCCTTGGACATTTTGATATGAAGCTGCAAGACCTCGATGATCTGGTTGCCAACTGTGTGAACAGGTGACAGCGATGACATTGGCTCCTGAAAGATCATGGCGATTTCTGCGCCACGCACAGCGCGAATTTCCTTGCCTCGAGACGGGAGCTTGGCCAGGTCAACGCTGGAGCCGTTCGCACGGTTCAAGACCATCGATCCGCCCATGATGCGCCCAGGCTCATCAACGATCTGAAGAATGGACCGAGCGGTCACGCTCTTGCCACTACCGCTTTCGCCTACGACACACAGCGTGCGCCCGCGCTCGACATCAAACGAAACACCATCGACCGCCTTGATCGTGCCGTTACGAACCGGAAAATGGGTGCTCAGATCACGCACCTGCAGAAGAGGGATCACTGCGCCCGCAGCGACCGTGTTGGATTTGCCTTGGGTCATGGTCATTTGTTGTAGGGGTCGGATGCGTCACGCAGACCATCGCCCAAAAAGTTCAAGGCAATCACGGCAAGCACTACGGCTGCGCCTGGTGCAAATAGCCAGGGTGCCGTGGCGATTGAACGAATATTCTGCGCTTCGCGCAACAACACGCCCCATGAGATGGTGGGTGGTTGCAATCCAAGGCCCAGAAAGCTGAGGGATGTTTCCGCCAGAATCATGGCAGGAATGGCCAGACTGACCGATGCAATGATGTGACTCGAAAAGCTCGGCAACATGTGCCGGAAAATGATGCGCCCTTCAGATGCGCCGTCCAGTCTGGCTGCCGTCACGAACTCTTCGGTTCTCAAGCTGAGGAAGCGGCCACGCACCACGCGGGCCAGTTGCGCCCAACCCGTTAATGACAGGATGACCGTGATCATCAGGTAATTGAGGGTGGCCGGCCAGTCCTGCGGCAGGGCGGCCGCCAGTGCCAGCCAGATGGGAATGGTGGGCAGGGACAGCACCAGTTCGATCACCCGCTGGATGGCAAAGTCAATGCGTCCACCGTAATAACCAGAGATGCCGCCCAGAATGATTCCGAGTGTGAGTGACAGGAACACACCCAGCAAACCGACGGAAAGGGAAATCTGGGCGCCCAGCATGATGCGGCTATACACGCAGCGTCCCAGGCGATCTGCACCGAAAAAGAACAGGGGCTGACTCGCGTCCTGAGATGCAAAGAGGTGTGTGCGTGCGTTGAACAGACCCAGCACGGAATACTCGTAACCTTCACCAAACATCTGCAGGTAGACCTTGCGCTCGCCGTCTTCCTTGTAAACGGAAGCCAATGTGACCGGGTCGCGCGCCAGAACGTAAGGATGAATATAGGGTCGTATCGACCATGACCCGTTCTCGCCAGAGTCGATGATGTGCAGTGCCTGTGGTGGGTGAAACACCGCACGTCGGTTTTGCTGGGATGGGTCGTTCACGGCGAAGAACCCGGGTACAACCGCTACCACATACAAAGCGATTGTGACAAACAGACCCACCATGGCCAGACGATGGCGTTTGAAAGCCCACCAGACCAGTTGCCATTGAGACGCAACGGCCAGACGGCTGAATACCAGATCACCCGCGCCATCGGCGACCGGGGAGGGAGCAGTAGTATTGTTCAAGGCGAATTACTCGAGGCGAATGCGTGGGTCAACCAGCGCCAGAAGGATGTCGCTGATCAACGATCCAAGAACGGTCAACGTGCAGATCAACAGGATGAAGGCACCGGCCAGGTACATGTCCTGGCTCATGAGGGACTGCAGCAGCAATGGCCCGGCTGTGGGAAGACTCAGCACAATGGCCACGATGATGGAGCCGGATACCAGGTTGGGTAGCAGCCATGCAATGGTTGAAATGAAGGGGTTGAGTGCCAGACGCATGGGGTATTTCACCAGCAGCGTGAACTCTGACAACCCCTTGGCTCGTGCAGTCGTCACATAAGGCCGGTTGAGCTCGTCCAGCATATTGGCCCGCATGACGCGAATCAGGCTGGCGGTTCCGGAAACGGCCAGAATGATCACCGGGATCCACAAATGCTGCAGCATGTCCACCACCTTGGCGATGCTCCAGGGGGCTGTCAGGTATTGCTCGGAAAACAGGCCACCTACGTTTTGTCCAAACTCAACAGCAGCGATGTACATCAGCACCAGTGCCAGCAGAAAGCTAGGTACGGCCAGCCCCAGAAAAGACAGAAAGGTGACAACGTAGTCACCGATCGAGTATTTTTTGACGGCAGAAAAAACGCCGATGGGCAGGGCGATGCCCCAAGTCACCAACAATGTGGAAAACGTCAACACCAGCGTCAGAGCCATGCGTTCCCAAATCAGGTCGCCCACGGGTTGTTGCCACTCAAAACTCAATCCGAAATCACCGCGGAAAATGATGTTGGAAATCCATTTCCAATACTGAACGATCATGGGTTGGTCCAGCCCGAACCGGCTTCTGAGATCGGCCGCCGTGTTCTGGTCGACTACCTCATTGGAGGCGGCCAATGTGGCGATGTAGGTGGTGACATAGTCGCCCGGCGGCAACTGGATCAGCACAAATGACAGAAAACTGATCGCGACAAGAAACGGCAACATCCATAGAAGCCGTTTGACGATGAAGGCAAACATGCGGGGTATCCCTTGAAGGCGACACCCGGGTAGCAGACGGCCATGCGTCTCCTACCCGGGTACCTGTGCAGACAGAACCTCGGGCTTTAGGTGCGTGTAAAGAAGAACTGCTGCGGCAACGCTGGGCCAGGGTTTGGCCACGCCCAGGAGTTGGGGTAGCTCTTGGGCACGTTTTGCAGGTTCGTTTTGACAATGCCAAAGGTGTTCACCGCCAGACAGACGCCGATGGTTTCAAAAGACTCGGCAGCAAGGTCGAATACTTTTTTCATGGCTTCACCGCGTTTCTTCAGGTCGGCAGTCGCCAGCGCATCATCAAACAGTTTCTTGCGCTGCTTCTGGCTTTCTGGCGGCTCCTGGCCGTCTTTGCCACCTGACGCAAACCATTGGGTCCAGGGAATCGCGTAACGCGAACCTTGAATGTGCTGAGCGTAATAGTCGCGCGGATCCAGCATCGGGTCCAGCCCGCCGGGCCCGGGCCAGGTGGCTGCGTCATGGTCATTGCTGTCGCCACGGGTGTAGTAGAGCGCCCGCTCAATCGTGTTCACCTTCATGTCCACACCAATCTCGGCCCAATGGCGCTTGACCAACTCAAGCGTGTCCACCGCATCAGGATACAGCGTAGGGATCACGTCAATTGAGAAGAACACGCGTTGTCCATCCGGACGTAAACGGAACTTCTGCGCATCGCGTTTGCCATAGCCAATTCTGTCCAGGATTTCGTTGGCCTGTTTGGGATCATGGTTGGTGAACTGGCGAGCCAGTTTTTCGTTGTACCAGGGGTGTCCGGGGCGCGGTCCGGTTTGGTAGGGCTCTGACTGCCCGAGGTACACCAGATCGATGATCTCCTTGCGATTCATGCCGAGGGACAGCGCCTGGCGGAACTGCTTGTTTGCGAACATCTCGCGCATCTTCGGGTCTTTGTGGGTCAAATTCAGATAAATCTGGACTTGCTGCGCACTCGTTGCAACCAGTTCTAACAGGCGGTAGCCACCCTTCTGCTGGTTTTGCGACAAGGTAGGCTTGTTTTGCAGCGAATCGATGTGACGTTCCTGAATGTCGAGCTTGCCCGACAGTGCGTCCAGCATCAGCGATTCGACGTCCTGCGCGATGCTGAAATTGAGCCGGTCAATGTAGGGGAGTTGCTGCCCAGCCTGGTCAACCTGCCAGAAGTAGGGGTTGCGTTCCATCACGACGCGGGTCACGCCACCAGAGTACGCTTCAGTGACCACCCAGGGATCCAGTGTGGGTTTCTCGACGTTGCCCCAACGGGCCGGGATTTCAATGTCACCACATTTGCTGCGGAACAGGCCTGCCCAATCGGACTGGTTGGCTGCCTTGGCTTGCGCGGCCACGTTGGTGTTGTACTTGGGGTGAAACTGGCTGCAATAGTGTTTGGGGAACAGCGTGGGGTATTGTCCCAGCGGTGTGGCCAGTTGCTCCAGGAACATTGCGTAAGGTGTGGCAAAGGTGAACTTCACCGTGCTGTCATCTATTTTGACAACTTGCGCTGGTTTGTTGGCGATGACCAGCGTGGAGGGAACGGATTTATACAGCTCCGGGTTTTTTGCACACTCTTCAATCGAGAACACCACGTCATCTGCCGTGAAAGGCTTGCCATCAGACCACTTCATGCCCTTGCGCAAGTAAAAAGTGAACTCGGTTGAGGTGGCGTTGACATCCCACTTCTCTGCTACACCGGGCAACACCTCGGTGAACGCCAGATTCCAGCGCACCAATCCCTGGTTGCCCACCATCCGCAGAATACCGTTGTGGTCTGCACTGCCGCGCAGACCGCGCCGCAGTGCGCCGCCGTACACCCCTACTTTTTCGGCCTGAACCACGAGGGGTGACGCAGGCAACCGCTGTGCTAACGCCGGTAGCTTGCCGTCAGCAACCAGTTTTCCCAGTGTCGGTGCTTCTTTGGCCTGTTGCGCGAACGCAGAGTGGCCCATGCCGGCCAATGCAGCCGCACCGGCAAAGCCCTTGAGCACGGTGCGCCGACCGGCGCTTGTGGCACTCGAGCTTGTTGTTGTCTCTTCTTTCATAGATGTTCTCCGAAAAATGTTTCAAACCCCAGAAACAGGCGTTGTTGCCATCTCTGCATGCGTCACTCACATCAACATGACCGTGGCTTTCGCCCGGCACCTGAATCAGTCACAAGAAAGCAATCGTGGGAAGATAACTGATGACTGATGACTAACGGTGTAACTTTCTCAGAAGAAATTTGCCATGTCAATCGAACTGCACTCGGGTTAACCCTAGATTTCTCAAAATATACCAACGCTGTCCATGTGTTTATAGATAAGTTATCGTACAACTCATCGATTTGTCGCAAAATCTGCTTTGGAATATCCAAAGCCGTTGAGGCTGCATAAGCCTATCCCCCGAAACACATTACCCACCATCCATCCATGAACATCGATCCTTTGAAGGTTGACGAGTTTTCTCATTCGGTTCTGGCCGTCCCACCTTTGGCGCGACGAGCCGATTTGTCGCTTGACGACGTGCAAAATCGCAAGCTCATCAAGCACATCGAAGCGGGCGGATTTCGAACCCTGCTTTATGGCGGCAATGCGAACCTGTATCACACGTCGATCCGTGATTACGCACACCTGCTGGAGCAACTCGCTGCTGACGCTGCAGACACTACCCGTGTGATCCCGGCGATTGGTCCGGACTTCGGAAAAATGATGGATCAGGCCCAGTTGCTGAAAGGCACGGGTTACCGTACGGCCATGGTGTTGCCGATGCAGGGCTTCACCACGCCGGAAGGCGTTGCCACTGGCATATCCAAGTTTGTGGATACAGCGGGCATACCCGTCACGCTGTACATCAAGAGCGAGCAGTACGTGGACATCGAAACTCTGGGCCGGCTGGTGGACGAGGGGCGCATCATCGCTGTCAAATACGCCATCGTGCGGGATGAGCCGGCAAATGATCCTTACCTGCAGGCGCTGATTGACCGAATCACGGCAGCCAAAATTGTCAGTGGTATGGGCGAGCGTCCAACCCTGGTGCACCTGGCGCGTTTTGGTCTGGCGTCCTACACCACCGGCTCGGGTTGCATTGCACCCAAGGCATCCATGGCGCTGCTTCAGGCACTCAAACAAAACGACACGGCGCGTGCCCAGGCTATTCATGCACGGTTTTTGCCGCTGGAAACACTGCGTGACTCGATATCACTCATTCGTGTCCTGCACGATGCAGTAACCCTTTGCGGCGTGGCCGATATGGGCGCTCACTTGCCGTTGCTCAGCGCATCGCCGGCAAATCGGCACGCCGAAATAAAGGTGGCTGCAGAGGTGCTTCTGGCGTATGAGCAGAGCTGCTGAACCGTTCGCAAACATGTGATACATTGCGTCCGTCGGGGTTTCAGCTCCCCGGCATAGGGCTCCAACAAACCCCAAGACGGTGTCCCGTCCAATAGCTGGTAACGCTTTGGAGCATTTTGTGGACACCTCTATCAATTCCTCTTTTTCCATTTCTCCGCAACAACTTGCTGCCCGTCTGGGCCGGGCTGATGCGCCGTTGCTGCTGGATGTGCGGCGCGATGCCAAATTTCGCGAGAGCCCGCGCCTGCTGGCCGGTGCGCTGCGCACCTGAAGAAGTGGCGGCTTTTGCTGCGGCCCAGTTGCCGCGTGAAGTCGTGGTGTATTGCGTTTACGGGCACAACGTCAGCGCCGATGCCGTGGCCACCCTGCGGGCGACAGGCTGGGATGCACATGCCCTGGCGGGCGGTATCGAGGGGGAGAAGACGGCGCAGACGCCGAAAAAGACATTGCCCAGTGGCGCGCACAGCCCGCCCCGGCCATCATCAAGCGGCCTGACTGGGGGGTAACTGGCGAACGCGCCTCGCGCTGGATTACCCGCGAGCGACCAAAGATCGATCGCATTGCCTGCCCGTGGCTGATTCGTCGCTTTATTGATCCGCGCGCTGAGTTCTTCTATGTGCCAACCGCGCAGGTGTTTGCCGAAGCGAAGCGTCTGGGGGCCATGGCGTATGACATTCCCGGCGCGCCAGTGTCACACGAAGGTGAGTGCTGCAGCTTTGATGCCGTGCTGAGGGAGTTTGATCTGTCAGAACCAGCGCTGAACCTGTTGGCCACCATCGTGCGGGGTGCCGACACTGATCGCCTCGATCTGGCACCGCAGTCGGCAGGCCTGCTGGTCCTGTCGCTTGGCTTTTCCCGCCTGCATGCCGGAGATGACCTGGCCATGCCGGAGGCTGCCATGCCCCTGTACGACGCGCTGTATGCCTGGTGCTGCGACAAGGTGAGCGCAACGGGTGAACCCCACAACTGCAAACCCGAGAGCATGGCTGGAGCAAAAGCATAAATGCGCCTGTCCAGCAAACAAATGACGGCGTAAGTTTTAGTGAGGCCTTGAAGTTCTGGCTCAAACTGGGCTTCATCAGTTTTGGGGGCCTGCCGGACAGATCGCCATCATGCACCGCGAGTTGGCGGAGCAGAAACGCTGGATTTCAGAGAAGCGGTTTCTGCACGCGCTGAACTACTGCATGTTGCTGCCCGGGCC